>JBPCSW010000027.1:0-2906 GCA_051006675.1 Fluviibacter sp. | reverse complement strand
CATTATCAGATTTAGCTCAGAACGGAGCTAATCTTTTCTCCACAGATCTTGAAAAAGAGAGAACAGCTAAAGCAGACGCAGCTAAATTAAAGGGCGAATCTCAACCAAAAAATCCAGGTAAAAAAGACGGAGAGATTCAAAAGGGTCAGGATGGCTTGGATTATAAATGGGACGCTAAAGCTAAGGCGTGGAATAAAGTAGAAGATGGCGAGAATGCTCCAGTAGCATCAGATATCAAATTAGCAACCCCGCTTAAGAAGGGAGCTAAAGGAGATCAGGTTAAAGCAGTTCAGCAATTAATCATCACTAAGATGGGAGGAAAGCTAAAAGATGTACCTGTATATAGCAAATTTGCTAAATTCGGAGCAGATGGTAAGTTTGGTAATTCAACATCAGCATTAATCCCTCATTTAAAGGCTGGATTTAAGTTAACAGATACTTCGTCTGATATGACACAAGAATTGGTTGATAAATTATCAGCAGTTAAAGAATCTTTTGTTTTTGAACAGGAATTCGATATGGACGCTTTTAATAAATCAGTAGGAAGCGGGGGCGGTGGAGAAACCGGTCCAAAGAAGGTAAAAAAGGACACTGGTAAAAAAGCTTCAGAGGAGAAGAAAGAAGTTCACGCAGCAAAGGAAGAAAATGTGATGAAAGACAAGGTAATTAAAAACCCGGTTGATGCTGCAAAAATAGAAAAAGCAACCAAAGAAATTTTAGCTGCTATGTCAGGATCTTACGAAGAACAGGATAGGGTATATGCAGTATTCCAAAAGGATATCACAACAGCAGACGAATTTGAGGCGCTAAGACAATCATGGAACAGCATGAAAATGCTTCCGTCCGATTTACAAGCAGCAGAGAGTGCTTGGAAGAAATATACTGTTGCTCAAATAGCAGACATGCACAAGGGCAGAACAAAATTAGTAACCTTACAGTTATTATTCAAAAACCTATTTAGTGACTCAGAAATTATTAGATTAAATAGCTATTTACCTGATGGCGTTAAAAAGATCTAATTTTACGTTTTTTAACTAAGGGAAACTTTAGTACATTTGGGGATATAAAATATAAATTTTATGTCCCTTTTTGTTATAGAAGGAGCCAGAAAGTCGGGAAAAACATTCTTTGTTAATTCCCAAAAATGGATCCCAGTTTTTAAGTTTGATTTTAACGGGGTATACACTTCTTTAGATTTACCCGCAGAAGGGGAAAAGACGCATCATATAGGATTAGGTAAGGAGCTGATGGTTCAACAACTTAACAGAGACGGGTTTCTTCCCGATTTGATGATGGACAGAGGAGTGATCACCAATTCGGTTTGGGGTATTCTAAATAAAAGGGTAAGCAAGGAATCTGTCTACCAGGAACTGGATTATATGCTTTTGAATGGTCTTTTTAAAAACACCTTCTTTTTTCTAATTACGGGAACCTCAGGAGAGAAAAGAGAAAAAGATGTTTGGGACTATATGGATGAAAAAATCCCGGAGGAAACTGCTCTTTTTCTAGAATTTACAGAATATCTTTCCGAAAGAGGGGTTAAAATTCAAATCGTCGAGAATCACTTCAATGCTGAATCCCTATCATCTTTTCAAACTATAATTAAGAATTTAAAATAATGTGCGGAATCCTAATTGATCATAATCCTTCACAAGCAAGGATTAATTCCATTGCTCACCGAGGGATAGAATTTTCTACCCATTCGGATGCTTCTGGATTAACACTGTGTCATCACAGATTACCTATACAGACTGCAGTTGGGGATGGGTGGATCCAACCAGTTGAAATATCAAAAGACAAATATCTTCTTTTCAACGGGGAAATATTTAATTATCCCACAGAACTATACGATTCGGATACTGCATATCTAGCCAGTCTTTTTTCCACGTGCCTAGACTTTTCATCGCTTGAAATGTTTAGCGCTCTGTACGAGCCCCATATTAAGAGCTGGGATGGTTTTTGGGCTATTTGTCTCGTTGACATGAAGGCTAAGAGTGTTATTTGCTTTACAGATCCTTTAGGAAAGAAATGCCTGTACTATAACGATCTAGGAGAAATATGTTCAGAAATGAAAGGACTTATTAACGGAAGTTCTTTTTTGGACTCGTCATTCATGGGAGGGGTAAGAAAATGGGGATACGTTCCTAACGAATCTACCCCCTTTGAGAACATACAAAAGATTAAACCAAATTACTTTTATCAATGGAATTTTGCCGCTCCTAATTTTAAGAAAGTATATGGTCCTTATTTCTCATTTAAACCATCCAAATTTGAGTTCAATTCCGAAGATGAGTTACTAGATTGGACCTGGAATAAAATCGAAGCAGCGACAAAGAATAGGCTGTTAAGCTTAGACTATCCGATATCCATACTACTCTCTGGCGGATTGGATTCGTCTATCATAGGAGGATTGCTCCTTAAATTAGGTGCAGACGTTAGCTGGTATACCATAAACAACGGTCCAGATAACGATTATGTCAAAGAATGTGAGAATTATTGGGACATTAAAGTAAACCAATTAGACTATACGATGGATGAAAACGATATGAATCTGAACGAGTTATATTTTAAATGGAACGAATCCCCGATAGATCTAGGTAGCGTAGTACCCCAATACCTTTTATTTGATGCAATTAAGAAAGGCACAGATACACGTATAGTTTTGTCTGGTGACGGAGCAGATGAAATGTTCGGGGGTTACAGAAGAATAGATGAATACGATTCTCAGGGATCTGATATTTTTCACGAGCTAACGTATTATCATTTACCGAGACTTGATAAAATGAGCATGGCCCACACGCTGGAGCTCAGAAATCCTTTTTTAAATCTTGAATTACTGCAAATGTCTTTAAATCTTCCGACGGAGCTAAGAAAGCACAAGACAATTCTAAAGAAGACTTTTAAAG
>JBPCSW010000026.1:0-2615 GCA_051006675.1 Fluviibacter sp. | reverse complement strand
TGCTACCGCTGGGCATCGGGCCAGAACCCGACCTGCTGCGCAAAATTGCGCCGGGGGCGATGTGGATTGCCGCACTCCTCGCCACCTTACTTGGGTTGCAACGACTTTTCGCGGCTGATTATGCCGATGGCACGCTAGAGCAAATGGTGCTCTCTCCGGAACCACTGAGCATACTGGTTGCGGGAAAGATTACTGCGCACTGGCTGGTCTGTGGTTTACCCCTGGTACTACTCGCACCCGTCATTGGCCTGCAATTCGACCTACCAGCCGATGCCATCGGTGTGCTGATGCTAACTCTGTTAATTGGTACCCCTTTACTGTCTCTGCTGGGCGCCATTGGTGCTGCGCTCACACTTGGCGCTCGTGGTAGTGCCTTGCTCGTTTCTTTACTGGTGCTGCCGCTTTACATACCGACGCTGATTTTTGGGGCGGGTGCGGTCGAGTCTTATATTGCCGGCCTGGGTGCTATGGGACATTTTTCTCTGCTGGGCGCCCTACTGATTCTGGCCGCCGCTTTTGCCCCTTGGGCAACGACTGCAGCGCTACGCATCTCATTGGAATAAAATAGCAAGATGATCAATTGGTTCAAATACAGCGCCCCCAGCACCTTCTATCCGCTGGCCGGCAAGCTCATTCCTGTTTTCTGGACACTGGCCGCCATTCTGGGTGCCGTTGGCCTATACATCAGCTTCTTTATGGCCCCAACGGATGCACAACAAGGTGAGGGCTATCGCATTATCTTCATCCACGTGCCCGCCAGCTGGATGTCGATGTTTATCTACTGCGTTATGGCCTTCTGGTCTTTACTGGGTCTCACTTTCAACACCCGCCTCTCCGGCATGATGAGCAGTGCGCTGGCGCCTACAGGTGCGTTGTTTGCGTTCCTGTCCCTGTGGACCGGTGCCCTCTGGGGCAAACCCATGTGGGGTGCCTGGTGGGTCTGGGATGCAAGACTCACCTCAGAACTAATTCTGTTTTTCCTCTATATCGGTTTCATCGCACTGCAGGCAGCCATTGACGACCCACGCCGTGCAGATCGCGCAGGCGCGCTACTTTCACTCGTAGGGGTGGTGAATGTACCGATCATCTACTTCTCGGTGAAATGGTGGAACACCTTGCACCAAGGTGCATCTGTCTCACTGACTAAGTCTCCCAGCATGGCTAGCACCATGCTCTGGGGCATGCTGATCATGGCGCTCGCCTTCTGGGCTTACACCATTGCCGTTGCCCTCATGCGGGCACGCACCATCATGCTTGAGCGTGAAGGCAATACGGAGTGGATACAACATCTCCCCGACGTGAAGGAGGCTGCATAATGCAATGGCAATCACTAAGCGACTTCTTCGCTATGGGCGGCTATGGTTTATATGTCTGGGGAAGCTTTGGCGCGTGCGCGATTACGATGATTGCTGAACCGCTACTGGTTAGGCATCGCCGTAAGCAAGCACTTAAAGACATCCGAAATAACTACCTGTTGTGATTCTTTTAAAATGAAACCACGTCACAAACGATTTGCCCTGATCATTGGTGCCCTTGCCGTTATTGGCGCCGCAGCCGCATTGATTCTTAATGCCTTTGAAGAAAACCTGGTGTTCTTCTTTACCCCAACCCAGGTTGCCGCCGGTGAAGCACCGAAGAATCGCGCCTTCCGCATAGGCGGTATGGTTAAAGAGGGCAGCGTGCAAAGAGATGGGGTCAATGTGCGCTTTATCGTAACGGACACCGCCCACGACATCCCCGTAACTTATACGGGCATCCTGCCTGATCTATTTCGTGAAGGCAAAGGCGTTGTCGCTCAGGGCAAACTGGATGACGCCGGGTCTACGCCAACATTCAAGGCTTCAGAAGTGTTAGCCAAACATGATGAAAACTATATGCCGCCAGAAGCCCAACAGGCACTGGATAAGGCGGCTGTAGAAAAGGCTTCGAAGACGCTCAAATAATTCGTGGACTAGCCGCACCAAAGCAAAGGGAGCCAATGGCTCCCTTTGCTTTGGTGCAATCTTTGGCGGTTACTTGAGACGCGCTTGTGCTTCGCCGATGTTCTGTTGTACGAACTTGTCTTCGGGTGTGTCTGGCGCCACTAGCTTGAGAATTCGATCCCAGTAATTAATGGCCTGTTTGTAATTGCCTTCGTCGAAAGCCAATCCACCCGCCAAGAACAGGACTTTTGGATCCTGGCTACCCTTTTGCAGGGCGTTATTGATCCAGGTGCGCTCCCCTTTAAGATCGCCCGAAGCAGCGAGTGCTTCGGCATAATCAGCCATCAGTTGCGGTTCCTGTTTGATCAGCGGAAGAATGTGCCCAAACGCTTTAACGGCATCATCCGGGCGGTTCATCACCATATAGGCTCGTGCCAGCAGCTGCCAACCAGCTGGGTCATCAGGGTTGGCATCCAGCTTGGCCTGTAGGCGGGCCACCATCACATTAGGATCGGGGGCGGGTTTAACGTTAGCCGGGTTAAGTGCTGCCAGGTTACCAACCTTGAGATAGACCAAGCCTCCCCCAACCGGTATTAGCACCATGACCAACCAAATCAGCCAGCGGCCGGCAACACGCATTTGCGCAGGCTCTACCTGAGCTACCGGCGTCGTAGTCGGCGCATAGTCTGGTTC
>JBPCSW010000025.1:0-3719 GCA_051006675.1 Fluviibacter sp. | reverse complement strand
TGATGAAGGTGTGGTAACCAGAACCAACTTTTTCTAAACGGGCTGGAGCTAGGTTCAGCTTGAAATCTCCAGCGAGTTCATGCAAGAGCATTTCACGCAAAGCCCAATCGTGATCATCATCAGCCCCAGGAAACTTGGCTATCCACAGATGGCCTTGCTTGTCTTGCAAGTTAGCTTTGGGTCTGGCACCGCCCAGAGATGCGCCAGGCGCGACCAGTACCCGCAGCCACTGTTGCAAGAGGTCCAGATCTTCTGCTTTCTTTCGGGTGAGTTCCAAGGCTACGGCTTGGAGTTCTCCAATGTGCGTCAATGCGGGTGCCGATAACGCCTCGTTGGCTAGACAGCTACCGTCAACGAATGAAGGAGGCAGGCCCTTGCTGAGTTGTCTATCGCTTTGCAGAGCAGAAAACCGTAGCGCCCCCATGCGCGTCGCGTCTTGAACACCAAGAAAGAAATCCCATGCGCGTAATTCTCGACGTGCACGCCCTTGTTGTTTGGCTTCCACTACCTCGCGACGCTTCATCAGCGTTTGACCCCAGCGGTCTGGACAACTGTCCAAAAATATGCCGAAGTTGGAGTCTTTGGGGTGAAAGTTGCCACCTGCTAAGGACAACTCAGGGTCGAGTGCGAACGCTGCTGGGTTTTTTAGCCACAAGGGTGAGTATTCAAACCGTACTGACTCGCGGCCCACTCGATGAAGACGCCCCAGATGGACCAGCGGCCCAAACGCGGGGTCATCCAGCCAAACTTCTAAGCCCTCGGGCAACTGGTCTAGTGACTCTGTTTTTGGTGCGGTGCTCATTTCGAGTCCCTTTCCTTGCCATTTTCCGTTGCAGTGACTGGAGTGGCGGTAATAACCTTGCGTTTGGGTGCCCGTCGCGGAACCGCCAACCCAGCATCCTGAAGTCGACGACCCACTGGGTCTTCGGCTGCGAGGAGTGTGAGGTCTTTTTCTAGGCCAAGCACGGTCAAAACACGCAGGTAGGTGCCCAAGGTTACCGCTGGGTCACCTTTCTCAACCTTGTTTAGCGTGGGGCGTGACACCTCTGTTCGTTCGGCTACTTGTGAAACCGAGAGTCGACGGCGCAAACGCGCTTCGCGCAGCCGAAGACCCAGATCCCGCAACAGGCGCGACTGGGGAGGGTAGAGTGAAGGTGCTTTGGATGGCATAACGGAAACCATTATGAGCTATTCAGTGGCATTTTGTCAAAAATAATTTCTCTTATGGATTTTATGTATTAGGGGTGAATGTTCATGTGGTCACCCACATGGAGCCATTTTTCGATTGGCGAACTGGAGTTTTCGCACAAGTTCACCAATCAGTTCCTTATCAGTTCTCCATTGATTTCCTGAAATAGAGCCGTTGTCCCTCTACTGAATCAAAGGAGTAAATATGCGGTCTACAACACCAGCCCGAACCGGGCGCACTTCCCCTCTGGGTTCCCCAGCTCATGAATCTCTTCCTGCCGAGCGCATGGTTTTCACGGAAGCCGACTTGGCATCCCGTTGGGGCATGAGCCCCAAGACACTGCAGCGCTGGCGAACCGAAGGTCGTGGTCCTCACTACCTCAAGCTTGGCAAGCGCGTGACGTACACCGTCAACGCCATCGAGGCGTACGAGAACTTCGTGCAGCACATCTCGACTTCGCAACGTGTCGCAAGCTAAGGAGCCAGAGATGAATCACCTCCAACTCCACCAGGCCGCTTTGCCTGATCTCTCTGCCAACCAAATCAGCCGACTCCCTAAAGACCAACTGGCTCAGTTCAGCCATGCCGTGCAAGAACTCCATGACTGGACCATCCAGATGCGTGGGCGTATCAATCGTGGCCTTGAACAACGCTACGACGAGCAAATCCGACAAGCCAATAGCTTCGGCGAGGAAGAGTCGGCGCGTTTTCGGATTGACGACGGTGACTTGCAGATCGATGTCTCACAAGCCAAAGAGGTCGTATGGGATCAGGAGCACCTCACCCAAATCGCCGATCGCATGGTCGCAGCCGGGGACCGCGTGCAGGACTTCATGGAAGTTCATTTGTCAGTGTCCGAACAGGACTATGCCAAGTGGCATCCGTTGCTTCGCGCTGCTTTTCAGCCCGCGCGCCAAGAGCTTGTCACCGAGCCTCAATTCAAGATTCGTTGGGTCGGCGAAGTCCAGCTCTGAATCAGCCCCTCATTCACACATTCATTGGATTTACACATGTACCAAGAACAACACGCCTCAAACGCTCCCAGCAGCTGGAACGATTTCAACGATGCCGAAGCCCAACAAAGTGGCTTTGACCTGATCCCCAAAGGAACCCAAGCCGTGGTGCGCATGACCATCAAGCCCGGTGGCTATGACGAACCCGATCGCGGATGGACGGCAGGCTATGCAACTGCTTCACATGAAACAGGTGCGGTTTTCCTGTCCTGTGAATTTGTCGTGCTGCACGGTCAATTCGCTAAGCGCAAGATCTGGAGCAATGTGGGCTTGCACTCCAACAAGGGGCCGACTTGGGGGCAGATGGGGCGCAGCTTTATCAAGGCAGTGCTCAACAGTTCTCGCAACATCCACCCAGACGACAACTCTCCTGAGGCTGCGCACGCTCGACAAATTCGAAGTTTTGCAGACTTAGACGGTGTCGAGTTTCCCGCGCGCATCGGAGTCGAAAAAGACGGCAAAGGTGAGTTGCGCAACATCATCCGAATGGTCATTGAGCCTGATCACAAAGACTATGCCGATCTGATCTTGGCCAAGGCGCAAGTAGCAGGGCAAGGTGGCTCAAATGGTGGTGCTCCCGCTGCGGCTCTCCCTGTGTCGCACGTGCCACCAGCTAACTTGCCGCCATCGAACTACCCACCTACGGGTTACTCAACGCAAACGCGTGTGCCCAGCACGCAAGGACGTCCCTCATGGGCGCAGTGAGTAAAGCTCTGAAGCATGGTGAGAAAACGCGCGGTCATGAAATGTTGGGTTTGCTCGAGGGAGGCCAGAGGCTTCGGTCATGCGGACACTCGTTATCAAGTCGGGATGGCTCGTCGTTATCCCGTCGACTGGGTGTTCTGTTCGCAGCGCTGCCAGCGGTGTTTTCACAAACTCTACGAAGCGGGCGTACGTTTGCTCAACCATGGAGATGCACGCATCTCTGTAAAGGAGGGAGAAGTGATTGATCCTTCCGAAGCCGAGATGGCCGCTATGCATCGTTGTCTAAAGCCTTTAGGCGAGGCCGCGAACGAAGTAGGCATGGACCGCGCGTTGAGTACGTACTCGCAAGAGGAAGCGTTGCTCTTGATCAACGCAGTGGTCACCACCTACGTTGAAGCAATGGTCGAAGCGCATGAGGCAGGCAAGTACCCGCCTTTGCGAATGCTTGGCCAAGGGCCCTTCGGCTAGGCACGCCATGCAAACGCGGCACTAGCTGCTGCGTCTTATTCAATTTTTCAAACCTGATGCTGACCATGCGAATGGTCAGCAGGGAGAACTCTTGCCATGACAAATCAAACAAACCGAAATCTACAGGGCAACACAAACACTTTCGAGACCATGCTCTCGTCCGAGCAAGCTGCTGTTGCGTTCAACCTGCCGTTCTACTTTTTCCGTAATCCCTACAAGCGTAAGAAGCTCCAGATCCCGCATTACTACATCAACAAGTTGGTGCGCTATCGCTTGGCCGAATTACGTGTCTGGCATGCGCAACTCGGTGAGTTGTTGGCGGCACAGGCAAAAGAGGCTCAAGAC
>JBPCSW010000024.1:0-8169 GCA_051006675.1 Fluviibacter sp. | reverse complement strand
ACGACCGCGAATTGCGTCTGAATTTAACCAGTCGAGCGTGCCTGATAGCAATAAATGCCAGGCGCGTTGTAGTTTATTGCGGGACTGCGTCATTGTTGGCGTGCTCCGGGTAAATCCGGCAATTGAAGATCTTTGTCTGGCAGGTTAGCTGGGGCCATAGACTGGACGGGGGAATCGTAGTGAGCTGGTTTGTTGGCCACAGCAGCCTCTGAAACGGATGCGAGAATACGAATTGCACTGGCCGCTTTGGCCGCCTCGGCGCGAGCTACCAGCGCCTCAAATTCAGCCTGACGTAAAGCGCGTTTGGCATCAAGATATTCGAAGGTGCTCATGGCACCACGGCTATAGGCAACGTCAGCTGCCTTGTCGGTGCGTCGAGCCGATTGCAAGGTCTGATCCTGCAGACTTTTCAAGCGTGCATTCGCCTGATCGAGCTCATGCAGATAAAGCAGGGATTCCGAACGTGCGGCACGCTCGGTTTGTAGCATGGCGATTTCTGCCTGGGTCATCTCCGCCATGCTTTTTCGTATATCGCCTTCAAAGTTATTACCGGTAAATAACGGTATGGCGATGCCGGCACCCACCGAATTAATTACGGTCGGGTTATTACGTTCATATTGCAGACCGACTGAAAAATCCCGGGTCTGTTGTGCGCGAGCTAGTTCAACGCTCTGTTTGGCAGCGGCCAATCGGGCACGGGCTGCCTGAACATCCGGGCGTTTGTCGGCCAAAGAGCCAATGAGCTTCTCTGCGTCCTGATGGGTCATCACCCCGGGCCAATCACCCCGGGTGCCGATCCGTTCGCGTTGCATTTCCGAGCCCAACAGATTCGAGAGATTGGCTGCTGCACGTGATCGATCTCTCTGGGCGGCTTGCGATTCTGCCAGCAATCGACCGTGGTCGGACTCGATGCGCCCCAGATCAGCCCCGGAAAGATCGCCTGTTTTAAATCGGAGGCGGGCTTTATCCTGTACCTGATTGGCGTGCGCCAGATTAGCTTCGGCAATCTGATAGGCCTGTTCCGCTACGCGCAAATCCAGCCAGGCAGAAACCACGCGGAAGCGTTCCTGGCGAATGGTGTCATGCATATCCCACACGGTTGCCTGACCCAGGTCGGTTGCTTTGGCGATGCGCAAATCACGCTTATTACCGCGCTCGAAGGGCTGATCAATACGGACAATCGTATCCAGCGCATTCAGGCGCGTGCCATACTGATACTGTGTTTTATCAACACCAGAGGTGTTTACCGACATCACGGCATTGGGTCGGGCACCCGCAGTAATCAGATCTGCCTGAGCGCCATCCAGCGCCGCTCGGGCATTCTGGATCTGGGCGTTATGTTTGAGTGCGACATTTTCTGCCTCAAGATAGCCAATGCTCACAACAGGTGCCTGCGGCGTAGCAGCATGCACTGCCATTGAAGCAAGAAGCAGGGCGCACATCGCCAACCAGTTTTTAATCCGGCAAGGCTTAGTGGTGATGGCGCGGGTTTCGTTAGGCATGAGTCTGGCATCATGCCTTAAGGTTTCCTTAAGGTCTACTCGCGATGCAACAAACCATCCGTAAAAGTAAAAAGCCCCAGCGGTAAACGCTAGGGCTTTGAATTTTGGCTCCTCGACCTGGGCTCGAACCAGGGACCTACGGATTAACAGTCCGGCGCTCTACCAACTGAGCTATCGAGGAACAGCGGTGCGAATTATAAGGGAGTCGCTTTTGCTTGGCAAGCCTTTTTGCTAAGCCATGCCCAAAGAAGAAAATACGGGTAGATCTTCCATAGCGGTTGTGTAACGCCGGGAGCGGCGAGAGCAGCTCATGTGCCAGTCGGCATCCTGTCTATAGCCCATACTGGCAACGCGTAGTGCATCCCGACCAAAACGCTCGTTCACCTGATCCATGACCTTCATGAGCGAAACCGAGCCGTTATGTTGCTTCGACGAGAGCAGATCAGGCTGGTACTGATGCAGGGGTACGATGCCACCCAGAACGACACCGGCTTTCTTGTAGCGGCAGCCCGGTCGATACATATGTTTCAGGCCAGATAAGGCGGCATCCACTAAACGCCGTGTGTCATCAGTCGGAGAATCTAACTGGATGAGAATGGCAGCATCGGCGTTATCAATTTGTTCGGCAAAGGGATTGCCACGAACGTAAACCTGTAGGCTGCTGGCGAGTGAACCATCTTCTCTGAGGCGCTCGGCGGCCCGGGTTGCAAAAGTAGAAAGCGCTTCATGCAGATCTTCTTCTTTTTCCACCGCATGGCCGAATGAGCGGGAGGCAATAATCTGCTGACGCGCCGGTGCGTCCTGCTCAAAACCGATACAGGGCTGTCCGTTAAGCTCAGCGATCGTTCGGAATAGATTGACGGAGTAATGCTTGCGTAGTCTTTGAGGTGACGTACGTAATAATTGCCCCACGGTTCTGATGCCAAGCGCCTCAAGGGAGAGGGAGGTGCGACGGCCAATGCCCCAGACGCTGCCCACCGGCATCTCATCCATCTGGCGCTCTCGCCAAGGAGACAGATTTTCACCCAGGTTACAGATGCCGGAGGGCTCTTTCAGCGTTTTAGCCATTTCGTTGGCTAATTTTGCGAGAGTCTTAGTAGCACCCAGGCCGACACACACGGGCAAGCTCAGGCATTGCCACAAGGTTTTGCGGATTTTTGCCGCCTGAATCATGGCCTGATCGATGGCTAACCCGGAAAAATCAAGAAAACATTCATCGATCGAGTAGATTTCCTGATTCTCTGCCATATCACGCATCAGGTTCATGGCTCGCTGGCTCATATCGGCATAAAGCGCATAGTTGGACGATAGGGCAATGCCGCCGAGTTGTTTGAGTTGGGCTTTGATTTTGAAGTAGGGTACGCCCATGGGGATACCCGCCAGCTTTGCTTCGGCCGAACGGGAGACGACACAACCATCGTTGTTGGACAGCACCACGACGATTCGTTTGCGTAACGCCGGGTTAAAGGCTTGTTCACAACTGACATAGAAGTTATTGCAGTCAACCAGAGCCAAACGGCGTGTTGCAGTCATTTAGATTGGGCGCTCTTGGCAGGCCGCTTGCGGCGGCCAGTAGCGCGTAAATCATGTATTACCCGTACAACAACGCCCCAGATCCTAACCTCATCATCCGGTTTGATGGGAATAGCCGGGTAATCCGGATTGGCGGGCATCAAAAAGCTGGCGTTCGATTTTTGTACCAGGCGTTTTACGGTAAAAGATCCGTTCATGTCAGCCACTACAACGTCATCGTGCCGCGGTGTGAGCGATCGGTCGATCACCATCAGGTCGCCATCGAGTATCCCCAGATCCTGCATGCTGTCACCTTCGGCCCAGGCGCAGAAAGTACTCGCCCGATTTTCAATGAGCTGGTTCAGATCGAGTCCGGGTTCGGCGTGATCATCGGCCGGACTCGGAAAACCAGCGCGGACACCCGAGGCGAATACCGGAAGGGTGTGCGGCTCCGGGCTCGTCGCTAGCGGTAAGGGGTTGATCACTGGCTGAGGAAATACCTGCTGATGCAAAAAGGCACGCACCGATTCAACCTGACTCAGCGGGATTCTGACGGGTTTGGTCGGCTCCAGAAAAGCGGCCTTTCGGCCGGCACCTTCACGTGCACCACCATGTTTTTTATGCGGGTTGTTTTTCATGATTCAACTTGATTTTGTAACTGTAACAAGAATAGCAAGACGGACGGGTTGAAACAACTAAAAACAAGGTGGTCTGCCGTTAGAATAGCGATATGCCATTGATTAATCGTGACCGTATTGCCGCATGGCGGCGTTCCCTGAGCCAACTTCCGGCCAAATGGACTCATCAGCTTAAGCAGACCGACTGGCGCAATGCCGCCCAGACGGCACCTGGCCGTATCAAGGCGGCGGGACATAAACACCTGCACGCTTTCAAAGCACGTAGCAAACGCGACCAATGGCTGATCGGCGGTGGTGCTTTTCTGCTAGTGGTTGCGGCCTATGCGCTGATCGGATTCCTTAATGGAGACAGTAGCCCCCTTAAACGTGGTAAGCCACCGGTGCCCGTAGCGGTTCAGGCCGTTGTTGAAGGTGACTTCCCTGTGCTGGTTGACGGCCTGGGGACGGTGACTGCACGGCGTGAGGTGGTGATTCGCACGCGTATTGATGGCCAACTCGATAAGGTATTGTTCCAGGAAGGGCAGATGGTCAAGGCCGGCGAGCTTATTGCCGTTGTTGACCCGCGTACGGCTGAAGCCAAGGTGATGCAGGCACGCGGCAAGCTAGAGCAGGATCAGGCCTTGTTGCGTGACCACCGGATTAAGTTGAAGCGCTATCAGACCTTGTTCAAGCAGGATTCCATTGCGCGCCAGGATCTCGACTCTCAGGCGGCCTTGGTGCAGCAATATGAAGGCGCTACAGAAACCGATAAGGGAGCACTGGACGATGCCTTGACCCAGCTCTCGTATACGCAGATTACAGCGCCGTTTGATGGACGCCTGGGTTTGCGTAAAGTCGATGCGGGCAATATCGTTAAAACCAGTGACGCCAATGGCATCGTGACGCTGACGCAGGTGCAGCCGATTGACGTGCTCTTCACCATTCCTTCCGAACAGTTACCACGAATTCTGGCGCGTTTTAATGCCGGTGATCCGATGCCGGTAGCGGCTTATGACCGCAATTTCAAGACCGTGCTCGCTACGGGCACATTGAAGTCTATCGACAACGTGATTGATGCCACAACGGGTATGGTGAAGCTGAAAGCGGAATACAGCAACGATAACAGCGCGTTGTTTCCTAATCAGTTTGTGAACGCACGGCTGGAAGTCGAGACTAAGGCCAATGCCATCATCGCACCGAGCAATGCCATTTTGCGGGGCAGCCAGGGTACCTATGTCTATGTTGTTACAGAGGCTGGCACGGTAACAGCAACCCCGATCAAACTGGGTGGTGTGCAAGGTGCGCAGGCCGAAATCCTTGAAGGCCTGACCCCGGGTGCTTCTGTTGTGATTGATGGTTTCGACAAGCTCAAACCGGGCGCCAAGGTTAACGTCGTTCAGCGCCCAGCCCGGTGAATCCCTCCCGTCTATTCATTCTCAGGCCGGTTGCCACCTCGTTACTGATGGTGGCAATTCTGCTGGTGGGCTTAATTGCCTACCGGCTATTGCCGACATCTGCATTGCCGGAAGTGGATTACCCCACGATCCAGGTCAACACGTTTTACCCGGGTGCCAGCCCGGAGGTGATGACGGGAACCGTGACAGCGCCGCTGGAACGACAGTTCGGCCAGATGCCCGGACTGGAGCAAATGACTTCGACCAGTTCGACCGGTAGCTCTGTCATTGTGTTGCGTTTTACTCTGGATATGGCGCTGGATGTTGCCGAACAGCAGGTCCAGGCAGCGATTAATGCGGCAACCAATTTGCTTCCCAAGGATCTGCCAACGCCCCCGGTCTATAGCAAGGTTAATCCTGCCGATGCACCGATCCTTACCCTGGCCATTACATCGCCCACATTACCGGTGACGCGGCTGCACGACCTGGTGGAAACACGGTTAGCTCAAAAAATCTCCCAGGTAAGTGGTGTCGGTCTGGTCTCGCTCAGCGGAGGTCGCCGACCTGCCGTAAGAGTTCAGGTCAATCCAACAACGCTGGCGGCCATGAATCTCAGCTTCGAGGACATACGCACAGCCATCGGCAATACCAATGTCAATGATCCCAAGGGCAGTTTCGATGGCGATCTGCGAGCCGTTACGATCGATGCGAACGACCAGCTCAAGTCAGCTGATGAATACCGCAACGTGATTGTGGCCTGGCGCAATGGTGCGCCGGTGCGTCTCAGTCAGTTAGCAGAAGTCGGGGAGGGTGCTGAAAACGCTTATCTCTCTGCCTGGGTGAATCGGCAGCCGGCCGTTATTGTGAACGTACAGCGGCAGCCTGGCGCCCATGTGATTGAAGTCGTCGATCGTATCAAAGCGCTTATGCCACAGTTGCAGGCGAACCTGCCTGCCGCGGCGGAACTGAAAGTACTGACTGATCGAACCATCACCATCCGTGCTTCTGTAAATGATGTGCGTTCCGAACTTATGCTCGCCATTGCGCTGGTGGTGATGGTGATTTACCTGTTCCTGCGTAGCGTGCCCGCCACGATTATTCCCTCAGTCGCCGTGCCGCTTTCTCTGGTAGGTACCTTTGCCGTGATGTATCTGGCCGGGTTTTCGATTAACAACCTGAGCTTGATGGCGTTAACCATCGCTACCGGTTTTGTGGTCGATGACGCCATCGTCATGATCGAAAACATTGCCCGCCACCTTGAGCTGGGCGAGTCACCGCTCAACGCTGCTCTCAAGGGCGCACGGGAGATCGGCTTTACGATCATTTCGCTCACCATCTCCTTGATTGCGGTGCTGATTCCGCTACTGTTCATGAGCGATGTGGTTGGCCGTTTGTTCAGAGAGTTCGCCATTACCCTGGCCGTGGCAATCCTGATTTCTGCATTTGTCTCTCTCACGCTGACGCCGATGATGTGCGCCAAGCTATTAAGATCCGATGAGCACCAGATGAAGCATGGTGCCTTTATGCGCTGGGTAGGCAATTCATTTGATCGGCTTGTTCAGCGCTATGAACTTGCCTTGAACTGGGTTCTGGATCGACAGCGCCTGACCTTGCAAGTAGCTATCGGCACTTTGCTGCTAACGGTGCTTCTCTATATTGTTATTCCCAAAGGATTCTTTCCCGTCGAAGATACAGGGGTTATCCAGGGCGTGACCGAAGCAGATCAGAGCGTCTCATTCCAGGCCATGTCGCAACGCCAGCAGGCCATTGCCAATGCAATTCTGGAAGATCCGGATGTGGAAAGCCTGTCATCATTTATCGGGATTGACGGCGCCAATACCACACTCAATACGGGGCGCATACAGATCAATCTGAAGCCGATGGCGATGCGCGATGATCGTGTTGAAGCAATCATTCATCGTATCAAGGAACGGGTGCAGGATATTCCCGGTATCAGCCTCTTTCTGCAGCCGGTACAGGATCTGACGATTGAAGATCGGGTCACCAAAAACCGCTATCAATTTACGCTTGAAGGCCCGGATGAGCAGTTGGTAGTCAGAACGACCGAGAAACTGGTTGAACGATTACGTCAGTCACGACGACTGGCGGATGTGAGTTCCGACTTGCAGACCAAAGGGCTACAGATTTATATCGATATCGATCGGGACACCGCCGGCCGTATGGGGGTTTCTGTCGATGCCATCGACAATGCACTCTATAGCGCCTATGGCCAACGTCTGGTTTCTACGATCTACACGCAATCCAATCAGTATCGTGTCGTTCTGGAGGCTGAACCTAATTTCAAGATTGATCCCAAGTCGCTGAATCAGCTCTATGTCCCCTCACTGAGCGGCCAACAGGTGCCGATGAATGTGCTGGCACAAATACGGGAAGCCGAAACGATGCTCGCGATTAATCGTTACAGTCAGTTTCCGGCAGCAACGATTTCTTTCAATCTGCCCGAAGGTGTGTCGTTGGGTGCCGCTGTGGATGCTGTCAGGGAAGGTGAGGCAGAGATCGGTTTGCCAACCGGCGTGCGCAGTCACCTTCAAGGTGCGGCTAATGCCTTTGAATCCTCGCTCAGCAGCACGGTGCTGCTGATTCTGGCTGCAATTGTTACGATGTATATCGTACTGGGCGTGCTCTATGAGAGTTACATTCACCCGATCACGATTCTTTCAACGCTGCCTTCAGCTGGCGTGGGCGCATTGCTATCTCTGATGCTGACCGGTAACGATCTGGGCATTATCGGCATTATTGGGATCATCCTGCTCATTGGCATCGTTAAAAAGAACGCCATCATGATGATCGACTTTGCCCTGGATGCTGAGCGCAGGGAAGGGCTATCACCCCGTGATGCTATTCACCAGGCTTGCCTGTTGCGCTTCCGGCCGATTCTAATGACGACCATGGCCGCGTTACTGGGTGCTTTACCCCTGATGCTCGGAGGCGGTATCGGTAGCGAATTACGTCAGCCACTAGGTATTGCCATGGTCGGTGGTTTGTTGCTTAGCCAGCTACTGACCCTGTTTACAACGCCTGTGATTTATTTGTACTTTGATCGCCTGGCACTGCGAATTAAAGAACGTACGGGTTGGGATCTGAATGCAGCCCCGACCGTGGATGCCACTAACGGCAGAGATT
>JBPCSW010000023.1:0-6689 GCA_051006675.1 Fluviibacter sp. | reverse complement strand
AACGTCACCGTCAATGAAAGTCACCTTCGACTGACAGCTAGCTGTCGACAGAAAACCCGAGTCGTAAGTAAACAGACCAGTCTTTGCGCCCAGTGTACGGATGTCAATAACATCCTGACCATGCGTACCGACCATAATCGGAAAATCAACAGCTTCCTGACCTGTAATCTGGAGAGTAGCTTTACGTTCGCTCATTTGAATCGTCCCAAAAATATAAGGTGATAGACAGTGACACGGGATGGTCGATACAGCTTGTAATTATGTTGACAACAGCGTCTAACGCTTACATCGTTAAACTAACTGTCGAGCCTTACTCAGTGCTTACGAATAGCAGCAATGACATCAATTTCAACAGGATCTTCTGCATCCACCTTACCGCTAATTAACGCCCAGAGGTCATGATCTTCCATGGCTACCAGATCCACAAAGGTCTTTACTTGGGCGTCCGTTAACTGATTAAAGCCATTGTCGAGAAAGCGGCCGAGTACGATATCCAGCTCAAGCAATGCGCGACGCGTACAGTGCCAGCGCAACTTGTTGAGTTCATGAAGTTCCATACCCAGCCGATTCTCTATGTGACGGTGTGCGCTTATACGGCGCGACGTACCATCATGTCTTTGATCTTGCCAATGGCCTTCGTTGGGTTCAGACCCTTCGGACAGACATCAACACAGTTCATGATGGTATGACAACGGAACAGGCGATAAGGATCGTCTAGGTTATCCAGACGCTCATTCGTTGCCTGATCGCGCGTATCCGCGATAAAGCGGTAAGCAGCCAGCAGACCCGCTGGCCCAACGAACTTGTCCGGGTTCCACCAGAACGATGGGCAAGAAGTCGAGCAACAGGCACACAGAATGCACTCGTACAGACCATTCAGCTCTTCACGATCCTCCGGCGACTGCAGGCGCTCACGCTCAGGTGCTGGATCGTTATTGATCAGATATGGCTTGATCGAGTGATACTGCTTGAAGAACTGAGTCATATCGACGATCAGATCGCGAACGACGGGCAGACCAGGCAGTGGACGCAGCACGATTGGCTGCTTGAGGCTATCCACGTCGGTCAGACAGGCCAGACCATTCTTACCATTGATGTTCATGGCATCTGAGCCACAAACGCCTTCACGGCACGAACGGCGGAAAGAGATCAGATCATCCTTCGCCTTCAGTTTTACCAGCGCATCTAGCAACTTCTTGTCGCTGGGCTCGAGCTCGACCGAAATGTCCTGCATATAGGGCGCATCATCCTTGTCCGGATCGTAGCGGTACACCTTGAAATGCACAGTACGCATAGTCATGTTTCTGTCCTCCGGATTAGTAGGTACGCGTCTTCAGCTCGACCGACGGTGCGGTCAGCGGCTTCAGCTGTACAGGCTTGTATTCGATGTGGTTGTCGCTACCGAACCAAAGGGTATGTTTCAACCAGTTGGGATCATCGCGACCGTTAGGATTGGCCGGCGTATCCGGTGCATCGTCACGCACGTGAGCGCCACGAGATTCTTTGCGATTTTCTGCAGAAATCATGGTGGCTTTGGCAACTTCGATCAGATTCTCGAGCTCAAGGGCTTCGACACGTGCCGTGTTAAATACCATCGACTTGTCTTTAATACCAACCTTTTTGACGCGCTCAGCCACTTCAAGAATGTCCTTGACACCCTGTTTCATGTCTTCGCCGAAGCGGAAAACACCTGCGTTAGCTTGCATGATACGTTGCATCGCGGCACGAACTTCGAACATGCTTTCGCCGTTTTCCTGCGTATCAATGCGCTTAACTCTAGCCAGCGATGGACCAGCCGCATTATCCGGTAGCGGACGCATCGGCAAGCCATTCTTGATTGCCTCAACCACGGATTCACCAGCCGACTTACCGAACACCAGCAGATCCAGCAGCGAGTTCGTACCCAGACGGTTAGCGCCATGCACCGAAGCACAGGCACATTCCCCGGCTGCATAAAACCCAGTCACCGGCGCGCTTGGATTACCGTCTTGAGGCACAACCACTTCACCGCGATAGTTGGTTGGAATACCACCCATCTGATAGTGACAGGTTGGCACAACCGGAATCGGGGTCTGAATCGGATCCACACCAGCAAACTCAATGGCGATTTCGCGGATACCCGGCAGACGCTTCATGATGGTCTCAGGCGGCAAGTGGGTAATATCAAGCAGGACGTAGTCCTTATTGATGCCACAACCACGGCCTTCTTTGATTTCTGTGGCCATCGCACGCGAAACGATATCTCGCGATGCCAGATCCTTCAGATTCGGTGCATAGCGTTCCATGAAGCGTTCGCCATCGGCATTACGGAGGATACCGCCTTCACCACGAACACCTTCGGTAATCAGCACGCCCGCACCAGCAACACCGGTTGGGTGGAATTGCCAGAACTCCATGTCTTCCAGCGGGATACCAGCACGAACTGCCATACCCAGGCCATCACCCGTATTGATGAAGGCGTTAGTCGACGATGCGTAGATACGACCGGCACCGCCAGTGGCAAAAATCACAGCCTTGGCGTGGAAAATCGATACTTCACCGGTTTCCATATCCAGCGCGGTCACGCCGATCACGGCACCTGACTCATCACGGATCAGATCCAGTGCCATCCATTCAACGAAGAACTGGGTGTTGTCACGAACGTTACGCTGATACATGGCGTGCAACATGGCGTGGCCGGTCCGGTCAGCAGCAGCACATGAACGGTTTACAGGTTTTTCGCCAAAGTTCTGCGAGTGGCCACCGAACGGGCGCTGATAAATCTTGCCGTTATCCAGACGGTCAAACGGCATACCGTAGTGTTCAAGTTCAACGACACACTCTGTGGCTTTACGCACCATGAATTCGATGGCGTCTTGGTCACCCAGCCAGTCCGAACCCTTAACGGTGTCGTACATGTGCCACATCCAGTGGTCTTCATTCACATTACCCAGCGGTGCAGCAACACCACCCTGCGCCGCAACGGTGTGCGAACGGGTTGGGAATACTTTAGTCAAAACGGCAGTCTTCAGACCGGCTTCTGCCACCTGAAGGGCGGCGCGCAGGCCGGAACCACCAGCGCCAACGATTACAACATCATACTTATGAACGGGGATGCTCATCTTTACAGGCTCCACAGAATCTTGCTGGCCCAACCGGCATAACCGATCAGAACGGCGATAGTCAGGACATGCAGCGACAGACGAATGCTGGTCGGCTTAACGTAGTCCATCCACAGGTCACGGATACCAATCCATGCGTGGTAAAAGAGGCTCAGGAAGAACAGAAAGGTGACAAACTTCATGAAGCCATTGGCAAACACGCTACGCCAGGCGTCAGCGGTATGCGGTTGAACAACCAGCATGGCAACAAGGAAGATCACGGTGTAGATGGCCATCAACACGGCAGTTGCGCGCTGGGCGATCCAGGTAGTGAGGCCGTAATGAGCCCCGACAACGTTACGTTTCATTACCACAGCAGACACCCTCCAAGAATAACGGTCAGAGTCAGGCTGATGATCAGCACCAGGCCGGCTGACTTACGGGCCGACGGCAGATCAATGCCGATATGCCAGTCAAGCAGCAGAAAGCGGATACCCGCACAGAAATGGTGAAGGTAGGCCCAGAGCAAACCGAGCAAGACGAGCTTGCCAATTGGATTGGCAACTACGGCTTGAAAGAGCTCGAAAGCACTATCAGTTAAGCTCCACTGAAACAGCGCCAGAATGAGCGGTAGGCACAGAAAAAGGCCAACGCCACTAACGCGATGCAGGATGGAGACTTTGCCCGGCAAGGGCAGGCGGATCGTTTTTAGGTCCAGATTCTTTGGACGCTGCTTCTTCTTGATGGCTAACTCTGTCATGTGTTTTCCTTCGATCAAGACTACCTAGAACGTGAGATTGTAGCCGAAGCGAGGAGCGATGGAATCCCCCCAAGGGCTGTTTTCTTAAGCTTTTTTTAATGAACCAGTTGGACACGCAAAATTAATGCGATGCAACAAACAGATGTTTTATCCCAACTCATTGAAATAGTGATGATTTACGGTGGAGTACAACCCGCGACGCCATTCAGCGGCACGATCACCATAGGTAAATGCCGTGCGCTCAACACTGAGTAATGGCGTACCTTCTTCCAGATTAAGCAGGTGTGCCGCTGCCGCATCCGCTGCTACGGCACGAATTTTTTCTTCAGCACGCACCATACGCACACCAAAAATCGATTCGAAGAGGGTGTAAAGAGATCGATCCGAGGTACGGAGTTGATCCAGGGTCAAATTGGGAAACAAATCTGCAGGCAGATAAATCTCGTCGACGACCATCGGTTTGCCATCAAGTCGCAGAATCCGTCGAAGCTGAATCACTGGTTCACCATAGGGGATCGACAAGGCTTTAGCAACTTCCTGCCCGGCACGTAAGGTCTGGCACTCTAAAGGTTCACTGCGTGAACGCGGCACCCCGCCCTCATCAGGCACCAGGCGCAGAAAGCGGAAAAATGCCCGCGGATCAGCATGGGTCGCCACAAACGTACCCTTACCCTGACGACGCACCAGCAGGTTTTCCGCGGCCAATTCATCAATCGCACGACGCACCGTGCCCTGACTGACTTCAAACCGGGCCGCCAGATCCATTTCACTGGGGATCATCTCCCCGGGCTGCCACTCCTTGTCTGCAAGCGCCTGAACAATCAGGTCTTGTATCTGACGGTAGAGCGGGCGGAAAGCCGGCACGTTGGACGGCACAGATGAATAAGAAGACATAGGAGTATTTCAGCACAGTTTTGGTTGCTTTGCGCATTGACAGCGACCAACTGCACCACTACCATCGAAAAGTTTCATCCATACTTCAAAATTTCGAGGAGTCTACTAATGTCCAAAGCGCCTATGCGCGTCGCCGTCACCGGCGCCGCTGGTCAGATCGGTTATAGCCTGCTGTTCCGTATTGCTTCCGGCGAAATGCTCGGCAAAGATCAGCCCGTCATTCTTCAACTGCTCGACCTGCCACAAGCCCAGAAAGCTGTGCAAGGCGTCATGATGGAGCTGGACGACTGTGCATTCCCACTGTTGGCCGGTATGGTTGCCACTGACGATCCAAACGTTGCATTCAAAGACGCAGACGTTTGCCTGCTGGTGGGTGCCCGCCCACGCGGCCCAGGCATGGAACGTGCCGATCTGCTGCAAGCTAACGGCGCTATCTTCACGGTTCAAGGTGAAGCCATTGCCAAGAACGCCAAAGAAGACGTCAAGGTTCTGGTTGTTGGCAACCCATGCAACACCAACGCACTGATCGCTGGCGCTGCTGCCCGCAAGGTTGGCCGCACGAATCCGAACAACTACCACGGCATGCTGCGCCTGGATCACAACCGTGCGTTGACCCAGTTGGCCCAGAAGTCTGGCCGCCCAGTGTCGTCGCTGCAAAAGCTGGTTGTGTGGGGTAACCACTCGCCATCGATGTACGCCGACTACCGCTTCTGCACCTCGAATGGTGACAGCGTTAAAGATCTGATCAACGATGCCGCATGGAACAACGATGTATTCCTGCCAACCGTTGGCAAGCGTGGCGCTGCTATTATCGATGCCCGCGGTCTGTCGTCGGCTGCTTCTGCTGCCAACGCTGCGATCGATCATATCCATGACTGGCACCTGGGCTCAGACCAGTGGGTCACCATGGGCATTCCTGCTCCAGCCGACAATGGCTATGGCATTCCTGAAGGCATCGTCTTCGGTTTCCCTTGCGAGTGCAAAGGCGGCAAGTTCACCTTGATCAAGGGTCTGGAAGTCGATGAGTACTCGAAGGGTAAGATCGCTCTGACTCTGAAGGAACTGACCGAAGAGAAGGAAGCTGTTGCTGCCATGCTGTAATCAGTTTTTCTGATAGCAACTGCTGAAAGGGTCACGCTTGCGTGGCCCTTTTGCTTTATCCTTGCAGATTAATCTACCTACCTGCTTTTACCTGATTGAGACGAGTCACCGATCATGACCAAAACCGCTGCCAACGCTGCGCTAACACCTGACGAAGTTTTGTTTCCGGGCGAGAAGCCTTTTCCAATTTTGCCGGCAGTAGACCACTACTGTGGCTCGGAAAAGCTGATGAAAAAAGCGATGGCAATCCAGGCCGAAATTGCTGCCGAGTACGGCCCCTTGGCAATGGACATTACCTGCGATTGCGAAGACGGTGCAGCAGCAGGCAATGAAAAGGCACATGCCCAACTCTGCGTGGCCATGATTAACTCAACGGACAATCAGTTTGGTCGCGTTGGCGCACGTATTCACGATGTCACACACGACCACTGGCAGGACGATCTGGAGATTCTGGTCGGGGGCGCCGGCAACCGGCTGCCCTTTATTACCTTGCCCAAGCCACGTGATATTGAGGATGTGCACGCCTTTCTTAGAGCGCTACGCACAACAGAGCAACGCCACGGCATCCAGAAACCGATTCCCGCGCACGTGCTGATTGAGACGCACGGCGCCCTGCACCAGGTCTGGGATATCGCCGCCCTGGATGGCATTGAATCACTGGACTTCGGCGTAATGGATTTCGTATCGGGCCACTTTGGCGCAATCCCCGGCAGCGCCATGCGCAGCCCGGGTCAGTTCGATCACCCGCTCGTACGCCGCGCCAATCTGGAAATCTCCAGCGCTGCGCTAGGCCATGGCAAGGTGCCATCACATAATGTCACGACCGAGCTATCCGATCTGGAATACATCCGTCG
>JBPCSW010000022.1:0-7215 GCA_051006675.1 Fluviibacter sp. | reverse complement strand
GGCTAATGCTTTCTGCATGCCGTCTGCGTCAATGCCGCCCTGTTGGAACGCCAGTTGCAGACCGGCCATGTCCTTGACCGCAACCCCGATTTTTTGCGACATTTCGTTGGCTTTATCGGCCGCATCGATTGCGCCTTTGATCCAGCGGGCAAATGCATCAACTGACATTGAGACGCCTAAAGCAGCAAAAGCAGTTCCGGCAAGGCCGGTAGCGCGCTGAATGCCTGCCATGGCTTTTTCTACCGATGAGCGGGCAGCCTGCATCTCCCGATGCAGATTGGCGATATTGACCGCCATGTCGATATTGAGCGTGCCGACTGTTCCCATGCTCATCGTTTCACCTGTAGAAAAGATTTAAATGCGTTGCTGACTTTGTTGCTGATAACGCCACGGTCAAACTCGTCAACCTGCTTGCCATAAGGCGGCAGGCATTCGGGGTTTTCTGCGGCATTCATTGAGGCGATGTACGCCCTGGACATCTCGCGTAAAACGCGAAACTCCCAGGGCGTCAGCTCGACGCCGCTGCCCTGTTGCCAGGCCAGCAATTCGGTTGCGCTGATGGCAACAGGCCCCATGGCGCCGTTACCGACCAGCCCAAGCTCAAACCAGTAATTGGCCAAATACTGGGCAGGTCCGAGATCCGGCATCAGCGGTGTGCCGCCGTTGGCCTGAATTTTCTCTGCCCTGCTCTGCTGCTTCTCTGGTTCTAACTTGCTTTGTTTTGATGCAAGTGGCTTCGGGGTGGCATGAAACCACCCCAGCTGCCGGGCGAATAGGTTGAGGTCTTCGCCAGTTACTTCGTAAAATTTGCCCAGTCACCCACGGCCTTATTGACCTGATCGGCAATAAAGCCGATGGCCGGGTCGAGGTAGGCGGCTTTAAACATTTCTGAGCCGGTCAGGTCTTTGTAGCTAAACCCGTTAAAGCTGACGGTGCACGATGCCAAAAACTCGGCATCAAGTTCGCGCTGCTCGTCGTCTTTCATTTTTTTACCGCCCTTGCGGACGTAATCCAGAATGGCGCGGTTGCGCACGCCCTGGGCTTTTTGATACTGCTTTGAGCCAGGGCCATAGGCGGTAATGCTCAGGGTTTCGCCTTCGCCATTAGTCAACGGTTCGCCGTTAGGGTTTTCCAGTTCAATGATGGTGGTGGCATTAACGGCCAGATTTGAGATGTCAAACATTGTTTGTCCTTTCGCGGGAGACGGAATGCCCGTGCCCGGCACGGCCTCACCCCGCGAAGGATGAGCGCCGCGCCGAGTCGGTGCAGGTTTTGCCTGTTGGGGCATTGAGGGTTTTAAGCAGCCAGGACTTCGACAACACCGACGCCAGCGCCGGTCGTTGTCAGTTCCAGAGTGCAGGTAGCGGTAGTGATGGAATCGACGCCGCCGATACCCACTTTCCAGCTCATGACTTTGGCTTGGAAGTAATACTTGTCGCCAGTTTGCGAGGTCACAACAAACGAATAGTCGTTGTCAGACAGGCTGGCCGATTTGCACAGGATCTGGCCTGCATCGTCGGTATCCAGGCCAAGGCTCAGGGTGATAGTGCCTTCGTTGAAGCTGCCCTTGAATTTGCGGGTGCCACGCGAGCCAACCGGCTGATGCGTAACCAATGCGTATTCACGGCCAAATTCTCCAAGGTCGGTGATTTCGCCCACTGCCGTATAAGTCAGAGCGGCGTAACCTGTACCGTCAAAAGTTGCCGGGGTTCCGGCCGAGATTTTGAAGGTTGTTCCTGCTGAGGTAGCAATACCCATGTCATTCTCCAATCAAAAAAAATGCCGCTTGCGCGGCTTAATCCAAACTGATGTTTTTGCTTAACGGGCGCTTGGCCATGTTCTGTAGGTTGGCCCGTGAAAACAGGCCATCCTCCAGAAGGTAGACTTCCAACACCCGGTAAGCGGTGCCATTGACGGTGAACGACCCGCCAACTTGTAACGACGGAAAATCAGCTGTGCGAAAAAGTGCGGTGAACTCAGTGACCTGCGCCATGCCATCAAAATTGATGTTGTCCGGTGTATCGAAAATGACTTTTCCGGTATAGGCACCAGCTTGCGCCGACACCCCGAAATCAGCCAGATAAATATCACCGAAGGTGGCGTCGATCATGAGCGGTCAGCCTTTTTGCGTGGCTTAGCTGGTAAGGTTGGTTTTTGCTCGGTTTCTTCAGCAGGCGACGCCGTTTCTTCAACGGTTTCGGTGACTGCTTCGGCTTCGACGACCGGTTGTGCCGGTGCCTGGTCCAGATACCGGGCGCGACCAATGCGCACCAGGGCGTCGGCTTCGGTGGCATCAATGGCAACCGGTACGGTTAAAACCGCACCGGCAACCTGATGCGCACCAGCAGCCTGACAGTTGGTCAGGATCTTGATGCGTGTCATGTCAATGGCCTCCGGGTTACGCCGTCAGGGCGTCCTTCATGGCGGCGAAGGATTCGGCATGGCGTACGGCCACATCCACATCCTGCAGCGCAACCACACGGACCGTGCCCGAGGTACTGTTGCTGTACGGATCAACCATCAGATCCAGTGCGCCCCACTGACCGATGATCAGGTCAGCGAAGTTGCCGAACAGAACGGCCGAGCAGACGCCCGATGCAGTACCCTTGGTCAGGTTGCTCGGCACTTGATTTGACACAGCAGCGTTGTAGCCGTTGACCATGTTGCCATCGCCCCAGACCGGTACATCGCCGTAGGTAGCATTCTTGAAGGTTTGCTTCAGCTTGCCGCGAACCTTGGCATTGGTCAGATAGGCCAGCGAACCGACATCGGCATTAGCAACCGACACAGCGGTTTCCAGATCGATCATGTTAGCCAGGGTCGGTGCGCCACCGTTGGTGCCGCCAGCGACCGAACCGATACCCGATGTTGCCAGGATGCCAGTTGGCTGGTTGTTCGAACCGCTGCCGTTGATGGCTGCCAGGTCGATTGCCAGGGCAAGAACCGTGGCCAGGTCGTTGCGGACAAAGGCTTCAACGTCGATCGACGATTGCAGCATCAGCTTGCGGCTGATATCGGTAAAGGCACCCACCGTTTTCGGGTTCATGGTGACTTGATCGATAGTTTGCTGGCTTTCAGTCGGGGCGCCAGATTCGGCAACCCAGTAAGCCGTTGCACCGGCGGTCTGACGCGGAATAGCGATCTGGCCAACGAGGCCAGACAGCATTTGAGCGCCAAGGCTGGTCACGACCATCTTGTTACGTAGTGCGTCGATAAAGCTCACCAGATCGGTGGCGACCAGTTTGCCGCCCGTCGAGCTATTGGCTGTAGTCACTTCCAGGTCACGGCGCTGCACTTCAACCGGTACAAAGAAACCTTGAGCCGAACGGCCATTCTTACCAGCAAAGGCGTCCGAGCATTCGCGCTCGAAAGCGGCTTCAGCTTGAGCCTTGCGGTCGCCCGGGTTAGCCAGGGCATTGATGGCACGCATAAACGAGAACGAACGGGCTTCGTTTTCAGTCAGGCCGATCTCAGCAGACGGCATGGCTTTGGTGCCGATCTTTTCCATGATCTTGGCACGGGTTGCTTCTACGCTGTCACCGCTACGCAGGCACTCGGCAGCGATCTTGTCGCCACCAAAACGGGCAAACTGGTCGCCCATCGCCTGGATTTCTGCAGTACGGCGCAGTTCTTCTTTGCGAACATCTTCGCGGATCTGGTCGATATTAGTATCGGACATGGTGTTACCTCCAAAGGTGAGTGATTTGGCTTCTGTTTCAGGTTGGGTACTTTTGTCTTCTTCCTCGTTGTCTTCTTCAAGATCGGGCTGTTCGACAAATTCAATGCTTTGTTCCTGTTCGGCCGCCCGACCAACGCCTACGCTGGCATCAGCAGGTACGGAGACCATGGAGATTTCAAACGGCTCCCAGTCAGTAACGCGGTAGGTTTCCTTGCCGTCGCGCGTTTCAACCAGGGTGGCTTCATGGATCATGTAGCCGACGCTGACGTTGCGCCGGATACCGTCTTGCACGTCTTGAAATACCTCTTCTGCCCGGGCGCTTTTCCCAAAGCGCACGATGGCGCGACATACCCTGTCGGCGCCAATCTGGACAGATTCGATAACCCCTACGTGATCCCGGCTGTCGTGATCCATGAGCAGCGGGCCGCCGGTAGTTAACCGGCCAAGTCGGATGGAGGTCTGAGCGCAATCGAGGATCTCGATGCCCCAGTACCGTTCATACGGTGTCTCACTGGCAAACGCCAGTTCGACAGTGCGGGCTGCAACATCGATGAGCGCCCGTTCAACAATGAGCGCCCGTTCGATTTTGCTGCCTGGTTTAATATGTTTCGATGACATACGAAACTCCTATGCGGTTGTGTCTGCCGGTGCTGCCATCGGCTGGTTGTTGAAATTGACGGTGCTGACACCGGCTTGCTGTACGTACTGCTCAAATCTTGCGATGTCGTCCAGCATGTCTTCGACATCGACGCCAAGCTGTGCGGCGATCATTTGCGGGCTGGCAACGCCTGTCTGGATCGATAGGCGCGCCGCTTCGATGTCTTTGAGCGGGTCGACCCACTGCCAGCGGCGGCCCTGCCAGATATGCGCCATAAACTTGTCGATCTTGGCAATGGGCAATGCCGATCCATTAACCTGGGTGATGGCGCCATTGAGCAAGGCAGTTTGCAGCCAGTCTTCATAGACTGGGATCAGGAAGGCTTCGATAAACCAGCCTTGCAGCGTCATCCACTGATCGCGCTCTTCGAGAACGCCGGAACGGATAGACGAGTAGCTAACGCCTTCCAGGTCATTGGCCAGCGAGTTGTATGAGACATCCAGACCGGAGCTGATGCCGCGCAGGGCGGCTTTGACGAATTCGCCGTACTGCTGATGCGGGTAGTCCGGGTTATATGACTGGAATTCAACGCCGACGGGCAGCACATCGAAAGTGCCCGGTGAGGCTTCGGTCACGTAATGCCCGTTGCTATCGGTGCCACCAGCTAATGCAGACGGGTCGCCGTCCGGCGTCGTGAAAAACCCCATCTTGCTGGCGCCGACACGGGCGGCAATGACGGCAGCCTCTTCGTAACCCTTGAGGTTATGCAGTCGCAACAAGGCAGTATGCAGCCACGGGAAGCCGCGCGTCTGCTCGGGGCGATCCATGGTGTAGATGTGAAAGACATCTTCGGCCAGAACACGACGGTGCTGTGACCCGCCCTGTGGGCCGCCAGGGTTTTGTTCAAAGAGCCAGTACGCAACCGGGCGCTGCGCCGGGTTCATTTCAACACCCATGACAATGCTGTTGCCATTGCGCAGGGTGGTCATGTTCATCTGGGTGTCTAAACGAGCAATGTCGAGTAGCTGTAGGGCGTAGCCATAGCTATTCAAGGCGCCGTTACCACGGATACGCAGCACCAAAGCCTCGCCGTCCCGCGCGACAGCCTTGACGATGGCGCGCTGCAAGTCAGCAAAACTCATGCGGCCGCTGATGTCACAGACGCCCTTACGTGCCCAGCGCGCAAAGTGCGTTTCAATGGCGGTATTGGCTAGGCCGTCTGGCTTGCCCGGTGCATCGATTGACCGGCACATCAGCGTAAATCCTGTCGGTCCAATGACGTTACGCGCAACCATCGATAGGAATTTGCGAACGTAGTCGTTGCTGTTGGCTTGCTGACGACTGCGCTGACGCAGACGATCGAGATCAAAGCGCAGTTCCTGGTCAATCGAATTTGAGGTGGCCATCCATTGTGCGGTCAGACGATCTACCCGTGCCGCATCAACTGACCGTGTGCCACGGCCCATGGTGGGCACGGTTGTTTGACGGGTGGTGGTGCTACGCACGGCCTGGGTGCCGGGTACGATTTCCGGCATGAGTTGGTGCCAATCGCTCATCGGAACATAACCCCTAGTGTGTTGCCGCTGCTAAGCCCTGCGGCGATTCTGGCTTTGTTGCGCTCTTTAGCGACTTCAGTGCGCCAGTAGCTGATCTCCTGCAGGATCTGCGTGGAGTCAGCAAACTTCATGGAGCGCTGGCCAATGACGTACTCTTTCACTTTGCCGCCGGTGGCGTGATACTGCGCTAGGGCTGCTTCGGCTTCGGCCAATGCTTTTTCGGCGATGCTGCGCGGGTCGTATCCGGCAATCGCATCAGCCAGGTTGGCTTCGACGGTCAGGCGGCCTGAGGCCACGGTAATGCGCTCGGTAGCACTGGTGAGTACGGCCTGCCAGGCATAGCTGCCAGCGCTAAGGCTTTCGGCCTCAGTCAGGCCGATGGTTGTTTTCCAGCCGCTGCCCTGGGCGACACCAGTCAGCGTAACGGGTGCAACCGGACCGGCAATGATGTATGCCAGACCATAAGCACTGCTGCCATAGGTGGTGCCGTTGATGGTGATCGGCTGATCGATCCATTGGCAGGTATCACCAGCCCGAAAGCTTTCGGGAATGTTCATCATTTTGCAGTCCTCATGGCCTCAGTCAGCGCTTGCCGAAAGTGGTCTTTAAATCGGTTGCTGTAAACACGCTCGCCAATGCCGAAAAAGTCGAGCCTTGGCTTGTATTGCGGCATTGGTGCAAACAAAAAGATCGGCAAAATTGCCGATCCTTTTGCAAAGTTGATACGCTTCCAGATACCGGGCGGCTGCCCATTAGGTGCACCGGCAAAATAGCCGTAGCCCTGCTTCTTTTGAAACTTCTGCCGACGCTCATTGGTCATGTTTGCGCGATAGCCCTGCTCGCCAAACGCCTTGAGATAAGACAGAATTCTCACAACTTGACCGCCGCTGACATTGCCACTGGCATCTAAATCGACGTGTTTCGTTGGCACAAGAATCGTGCCCTGCGGCATTAAGCCGCGTATTTGCAGTGCGCGCTCAAATCGCTTTAGTTTGCGTGCCCCGCCTTGAACTTCTGGCAATAGCCAGTCTTCTGGCGACGGCCCTTTAGCTGCAAAGTTTTTAATCCAAACCCGCGCTGCCAGTGTTCGCTTGTTGGCCGGTTTGATGTATAGGCTATTCAGCGTCCACTTGGTTGGTCGATCAAATACCTTTTCCATTTCAGCAACGACTGCTGACTTGGCATCCTGTGCAGTTTTGGTCAGCGCCTTTGCTGTTGCAAACGGCACTTGATCTAATCGGATCTTATCCATTGAGCGCAACACATCACGCAAGTTGTCTTTGACGATCAACTGCATAATCTGGCGCCCTGCCCATAAAAAAACCCGGCTGCGAACAGTCCGGGCCTTGTGCTATCGCCGTCTAGTGACAGCAACAGCAATT
>JBPCSW010000021.1:0-4128 GCA_051006675.1 Fluviibacter sp. | reverse complement strand
GCGGGGGTATGGGGGCTTCCGGGCGCTGATGACTTGCGAAAGCTGATTGAGGCCGTTTACAAGCAGATTACAGACAAAGACCTTGATCTGAAGACAGAGCTTCGCGCATGGGTGGCTCGCACGTCTGGATCGAACGCGGTGGCGCAGATCGTCAATAAGGGCGTGACCTATCCATACGGCATCGACCTGACGCGAGTTGGCATGGGGTCTATTGTCCCTGACTCGCCTTTGGCTGCGGCAGGCATCCCGTTCGATATGCTGATTGGTCGCCCAAAGCGTGCCTTCGAGAAGGGTTCGACAGGCGACTATCTTGGCGCTGCTGGAGAGTTCACGCCAAACTTTATTAAGAACGCGCTAATTGCTATAAGCTGGGCGACACAAGGGGTGCGCGACAAACGCGGAAATATGCTATTGCCCCCAGAAGATATCGAAATGTCTGACTGGACAAAGAAAGCGCTTGGTTTCCAACCATCCATCGTCACGGACGTGCGCGACTATGAGTATGCCCAACGCCGGCAGGAAACGGCCGTGGACAATCTCAAGCGCAGCTTCACGAACAAGATCGCCAAGGTCATGCACCAGATGGAAACGACGACCGATCCGGACAAGCTCGCCAAGCTGGATCAGCAGTTGACCGACATCTACAACGACCTCGACGAGCACAACGCTTCGGCGCCGCCCGAGCAAGTCATCAAGATCACCGCTCGCACGCTGCGCAACAAGATCATGCGCGAAAACGAGGGCGTGATGGGGACGTGGGGCAATGAGCGCAAGGCTGCGCGCGGCGCGGCAGAAGAGCTCCGCGGCGTCTTCGGCCTATCGCAGGAAGAGGATGAGTAAAGGCACGCCCAGAACCGAGAAGAGAACGAAGATCGCGCTCCACCTAGCCAGGCGGGCGCGGTCTTCCCTCGTAAACGAGACGGGGAAACGGTAGGCGATTTCAATGTCGATGGGCTTCTTCGGCATCGGTGGATCGTATCACTTCCGGCCATGGTCCTTTTCGATGCGTTTGACCGCCTCCTGAACTTTCCAGAAGCGGGATATTTCAGCCTCGGCGGCTTTCGACACGACATCGCGGATGAAAGAGGCTTTTGAGAAGATGAGTCGGTTCTCAACCAAAAAGTCGAGCTGAAGCATAAGCGGCTCCGGTATTGGCGTATTGAGCCCTATCTTCTTGGTTGGGTCGCCTTTGTCCCATGGGTTTCCGCCCTTCGGCTTTGTCCGGGGCGGCATCGTTCGGCGTGGCTTTGTGTTGACCATGCTCCTGCATCAATCGGTAGCGTATCGCACCAATCAGGATGGCATGGCGAACGGGGTGCAGAATAGGGGAAGCCGTTGATTTAGTGGTTTCAATTCGCAACCAATACCATTAAAATCAAACCAATGACATAACCTGACCAACTGACCGCCATGCTCGAGCACACTAAACAAGCAGCAGACGCAGCAAAAGACCCGTCTTCTTTCTCACTTATCACCTACGGCTGGGTGTTTGCTTTGGCAATGTTGGGAGGGGTGGTGAATTTCATGCGGAAACTACAAAAGGGCCATGTCAGGGCTTTCAACGTCGTCGAGTTCATAGGCGAGCTAGTCACAGCGGCCTTTGCCGGCGTGCTGACATTCTGGCTTTGCGAACACTCCAACATGTCGCCGCTCGTCACCGCAGCGCTGGTCGGCATTAGCGGACACATGGGCAGCCGGGCGCTGTTTATGATGGAAGACTGGATCAAAAACCGCTTTCCAGAACTGGACAAAAAAAATGATTAACTCCCGCAAGATCGAAGACCTGCATCCACACGTCGCCTCACTCTGCCGCAAGTTTATTGAGCGGTGCAAAGAAGCCGGTGTGGACGTGCTTGTGACCAGCACCTACCGCGACCACGAAAGCCAGAACGCGCTATACGCACAGGGCCGCACGGCGCCTGGCAAGATCGTCACCAAGGCCAAGGGCGGCCAAAGCTTCCACAATCACAAAGTCGCTTTCGATGTGGTGCCGCTAGTCAACGGCAAAGCCATCTGGAACGACGAGGGGCTATGGCGCAAGATCGGCCAGATCGGACAAGAAGTAGGCCTCGAGTGGGGCGGCAACTGGAAATTCCAAGATAAGCCGCATTTTCAATACACGGGCGGCCTTACGCTTGCAGACTTCCAGGCGGGCAAGACGCTGACGGAGACGGTATGATGCCGTTTACTACCAAACAGATCGCCATTGCTGTTGCTGTGGCTGGCCTGTTCCTCTCCGGCTGGATGGTGCGCGGCTGGTATGAGGGATCAAAAGACGCCGACCGCCTCGAGGCGGAAGCGCAGACCCGCGGGCTGATGGTCGAGCTCGCCAACAAGGTCTCGGAGTCAACCGAGACTGCTATTCAGGGGATCAGAGTTGAAAACCGGATTATCTACAACGAAGTGCAAAAAGAGATTCTTCGCGAGCCTGTGTATCGGGATTGCGTGTTGCCTGATGCAGGGGTGCGCGCAGCCAATCAGGCGCGTCGTGGAGCAGCCGCCGGCCAACCTGACGGCAAAGTGCCCGGCGCCGCCGCTCCTGCCAAATAAAGCCAACATGGGCGACCTGCTGGCGGCCGACATCGAGCTCGCCGGCATGTACCGCGAATGCGCTGAACGTCACGCCGGTCTATCTGCCTGGGCGAAGGAAGCCACCGCCCAATGATTTCCTCCAGCCGCACCTCCTCGCGGCCTTGCACCTGCCTCGCGGCGGGTGCTTTTTTTAGAGGATGATGACTGCCATAGGTATAATGTCAGCTTGCCGCAGCACTTTGAGGCCACAAGCCTTGATAGAAGGCAACCACATTACCCGCTCAAGGACTGCTAAAGGGTAGTGTCAACACGCATGGCGATTGACGCTGGGGGTTATCGGCGTAGCGCAACAGTCGCCAGCCGTGTTGTTGTGACCGAAGGGTGACACAGCCATCCCGCATTGCACATGCGGGGCGGGGCAACCCGCGAGTAAAACTCCTTGCCGCCGCATCTCCGGTTGCTGCGGTTCCACCGAATAGAGCAGGTGGAAACCAATGTGCAAGGCTCTACGATTGGCCGGCGTAAGCGGCCATTTTCATTTGCACGTCAGCGCCACGTCGAGCCACGGCCAGCCTTTGTACTTGTCGCCCTTGCCTTTGAGGTTCGTGTAACGGCGCATCATGTTGTAGTCCCGGTGGCCGGATATGAGCACCGATGGTTCGATTTTACAACCGTTTGCCTACCTTTTTCCCGGCGCTGAAGGCCTTGCTCGCCAGCTTCTTGACGGCTTCGATCTGCTCTTGCGTCAGGTCTTCAAGTTGCCACGGGAGCGGCGTCTTCTGCCAGAAGTCCTTAAACTCCATGGTCGCCTCCGTGCACGCAGCCCAGGCACCCTTGGTGGTCGTGCCAGGCACGGCATACGTCGTGCTCGATCCACTCCGACTCAATCCGCTCCAAGACGACATAGAACGTGCCGTCTGGCCGGTAAATCCGGTTCGGCGCGTGGTAGGCGTTGCCCTTGCGGGACGGGTGATTGTGACAACCATATCGCCAATCGGGGCCGATCTTGGTTTTCTCGTGGACGGGGTGGTCAACTACAGGCATTATTTGTCCCTCGCAAACGATCCGTGGAATTTTGCTCTAGCCTCTGCTGCAACAAGGTCTGCAAGCTCCAAATCATCAAATCGCCCAATGTTGATTTGTCGATTCATTCTGTAGAGACAGACGCGCCACTTTCCAGTTTTCTTGTCGAACGAAACGTTTTTAGAGCCAGAGCGATTTGTTGTGAATTTACCCCGGTTCATGTTGTTCTCTGACGTGTTTGCCGGCCGGAGATTCTCAATTCGGTTATTTAGTTTGTCACCGTCAATGTGGTCAAGAGCTTTAGGGCAGTATCCATGGAACATTTCGAATATGACACGATGAACGCTCAATGTTTTCCCTGAAATTCAACTCGCATATATCCTCTGCTGCCAATAGAGCCGATGGCGTCTCCAACATTCACCCTGCTTTTCCACGGACTTTTCTTCCAATAAAGGCTGCCGTCACGGTATTCAAAAAACTCTATGTATTTGTGTGCGTTCATACGTTTTCCGATGTCTCTTTTTGTAGGCGCTCGATGCGGGCGCGGAGTTGGCGGTTCTCCTGCTCAAGCTG
>JBPCSW010000020.1:0-11335 GCA_051006675.1 Fluviibacter sp. | reverse complement strand
AGCACCCCCAGGCTCAGGTGACCGCAGGCAATGACATATTGCACCGGTTCTCGGGCATCGTGAGGCACCGGAAACGGACGCACTTCAGTGGCACCCAATTCAAAGGGACTGTGACTGTCGATCAGTTTGAGCGTAACGCCATTGCAGGCTTCGGCCGAACGGCTATGCAAAGCGGCATGGGTACCATGCGTTAAATAGACTGTAGCACCCGTCTTGCGTGCCAAGGCCATAACGCCACCAATATGATCACCATGTTCATGAGTGACGAGAATCGCATCCAGACCTTTGGGGTCTACACCGCGCGCTTCTATTCGTGCCAGCACATGGCGCAGAGGCAAGCCACAGTCGATCATGAGGCGGGTTCCTTGCGACCCCCCCGCCTCGATCAGTAATGCATTTCCCTCGCTACCACTACCGAGAGAGGTAAAACGAATCACCGCAATTGCTGGAGCAACAGATCCAGAATCTGACGCGCAATTGGCGATACATCCGCCTGACCAGAGTTACCCGGAGCCAGAACGATCACGTTGGTCTGGCCACCCGATTGCTGCTCACGGACGCTAATACGATACTGAACCTTGGTGGGCACCTTGTCGTCTTTGCTACGCCAGAAGGCCAGGCTAGACCAGAAGCCGCCCTCACCCTTTTCTACAACCGATTTATCATCGGAGTCGACATAGCGCACGTAATACAAGCCACTAGCCCGTTCACGATCTTCCACTGTAAAGCCAACCCGATCCAAAGCCAGTCCAATACGGCGCCAGCTGCGATCAAAGTTGTCATCGACAACCAGCATGGCACCACCATCGGGTGCGGTTGCCATCTTTGCTTTATCCACGGAGACTGATTTACCGCCGTCAAACTCCTTGGCCAATTTCTTGGCTTCAACTTCATCGACGCCATCAAACTTGAACATCAGACGACGCAACATTTCTGCTTCCAGCGTTGGGTCGGCATCACGCGGTTGCCAGCGTGTTTCGCTCTTACCCTCGGTAACATAGACTTCAACCATGCCGCGATGGCTAATGAAGATATCTGTGGTACCCGGCTTGGTACCCTTTTCAAGGCGCGTGCGGTATTTATCGCGTTCAGCCGTTGAATACAAGGTACCGAGCACTTTACCCAGGAAGCCTTGAATTGCACCACCGGGTACGCTGGCACGGTTTTCTGCCCAATCCGTTTCCATCACACCCGTCTGCGGGTTTTCACTCTTGAGAATAAACCCATTTTCCTGCCAGAAAGCCTTGGTAACGTTCCAGGCCTTATCTTCCGGCACGGTTACAACCAGCCAACGATGGTTGCCCTGACGCTCAACCTTGGCGACACCACGCGCACCTTCAGGCAGCACGGTTTCGTCTGAATTCTGACGCTGTGCCACTTTATTCTTGGCGTTGATCTTCGAAAACACCGCAGTACCCGTAGAAGCCACATTTGGTGCAGCATACTGACCGCTATTCGTCGGACGCGTCAGATCCGGTGGAATATCCAGTGGTGGCGCTTTCGCAGCGGTGCCGTAATCAATCTTCTTCGATTCGGGCAGGTAGGAACATCCAGCAACCAGCGCAGCCAATGCGACCAGGCCAAGCTGTAGCGAACTACGGGTCATTAACTTCATTAGATCAGAGTCCTGCCTGCTTCATGGCGGCACGCACGCGTTCATGGAACGCCGGGGCCAATTGCGTTAGAGGTAAACGTAGGCCATGCGACATCAGGCCCATTTCAGCAACTGCCCACTTCACTGGAATCGGATTTGCTTCGCAGAACAGATGGCGATGCAGGCCAATCAAAGGACGGTTAATGCGTACCGCTTCAGCGGCATTACCCGCGGCGGCGGCGGCACACATGTCGTGCATTGCCCGCGGCGCTATATTGGCAGTCACCGAAATGTTGCCGTGGTAGCCCATCAGAATCGTCGCCATACACGTCATGTCATCGCCGGAATACAGCGCAAAATCTTTAGGTGCACGCTCAATCAGATCCCAGGCGCGATCCAGATTGCCCGTGGCATCTTTAACCCCAATGATGCCCGGCACCTGTGCAAGGCGCAGAATAGTGTCGTTGCTCATATCAGCAACAGTACGACCCGGTACGTTATAAAGAATCAAGGGAAGCTGCACGGCTTCGGCAATGCTGCGGTAGTGCTCATACAAACCCTCTTGCGATGGCTTGTTGTAATAAGGCACCACTGACAAACCGGCATCGGCACCCGCATCCTTGGCACGCTGGGTGAGATAAATCGCTTCTTTGGTAGAGTTTGCGCCCGTACCGGCAATAATGGGAATGCGTCCTGCCGAATGGGCCACCGCAATCTCAATCAGCTGACAATGCTCATCCACATCAACCGTTGGCGACTCACCCGTAGTGCCTACGACCACGATGGCATCGGTCTTTTCTTTGATGTGAAAATCGACCAGGTTGCGAAACGCTTCCAGATCCAGCGAACCATCCGCTTGCATAGGGGTAACAATAGCAACAATCGAACCGGTGATCATCAGGGAACCATCCTTGAAAATGGCAAAACTAAGACGTTAGACAGATTAGTTGAAAGCGGGCGCACATGCGGTACGTCGATTTCCGTGAAAACCCTCGTATTCTAGCCGAAGTTCAGATTTCAGCGAGTGCTCGTAGGTGTGCTGTAACACTTCGGGCTAAAGCCGACATCACATACCCACCTTCCAGCATAGAGACGATGCGACCCTTGGCATGGCGTGCCGCCACATCCCGCAGCTGGGTCGTAACCCAGGCGTAATCCTTCTCAAAAAGCTTCATGCCCCCCATATCGTCTTCATAGTGGGCATCAAAACCAGCCGAGATAAAAATCATCTGCGGTTTAAAGGCTTCTAGACGCGGTATCCACGACTCTAAAACGGCCGCCTGTAGCTCTTCCCCCCCCGATCCACCGGGCAGCGGCACATTCACCATATTCGAGGCGGGCTTGTCTGTGCCGGAATACGGATAGAACGGGTGCTGAAAAATGCTGCACATCAGAATCCGCTCGTCACCGGCACAGATGTTCTCAGTGCCGTTACCGTGATGGACATCAAAATCAATAATCGCCACGCGTTCCAGTTTGTGGTGTGTTAATGCGTAATACGCAGCAATGGCAATGTTATTAAAGAAACAGAAACCCATCGCGGTTTCCCGTTCGCAATGATGTCCGGGCGGACGAATCGCACAAAACGCATTTTCGGCCTTGCCCTCCATGAGCATATCCACTGCCAGAATACCTGCGCCGGCAGAACGCAATGCGGCCTGCCACGTATGGGGATTCATCGCAGTATCCGGGTCAAGATGTGCGATGCCGAATGTGGGTGACGTATCTTTAACCTTTTTAACATGCGCAGCCGGATGCACCAGCATCAGTTGCTCCAGAGTTGCCAGCGGCGCATCGTAATGCGTGAAATACATATCGATCCCCTGGGCAATCAGGTGATCATTAATCGCTGTGAGCCGTCCCGGTGCTTCCGGATGCAAATCGCCCATGTCGTGTTTCAGGCAATCCGGATGTGTAATGAATGCGGTACTCATAAGCCCTACCCCTCCCCATGGCGCACTAAACGCCCCGCCCGTGCTGAGACACGGGATCTGATTATTTTTAACAATTATCTGCCCATTCGGGCATGGGTTCAAGGGTATGGGACGAAGCACCGTAAATGTGAAAAAATGTGGGTCAACTTAAGAACTTCTCCTATATGACCCTGTCTTGCCAACGCACATTGCATCGTCTACGCGCCACTGTCTTGCCGATGGTTTGCCTCTTAATCTGTGGTTTAGCGCTACCGACAGAGTTAGCGGCTAAAGCCAAAGAGAAAAAAGCCCCCACTGAGACACAGCAACCATTCATGTCGCGAAACCCTGAGGTTCAGCAATTCATCGCCGATATGCAGGAACGCCATGGCTTCGATAGTGCTTCGCTCACTACCCTATTCGATCAACAACGACCAGACAACCGGGTGGTCAAGATCATGGCGCCCGCGCCAGCCCACCTGACGCCTAACTGGGCCGCTTATCGCAGCCGGTTCGTCAATGCCCGCCGGATCAATCGTGGCGTTGATTTCTGGGATACCTATGCCGACCAACTGGCACGCGCTGAAAAGCAGTTTGGCGTGCCAGCAGAAATTATCGTTGCCATTATTGGTGTTGAAACCGAATATGGGCGCAACATGGGCAGCTTTAGCGTACTCAATGCCCTGGCCACGATTGGTTTCTATGGCGAACGGCGCCGTGATTTCTTCCAATCCGAGCTGGAGCAGTACCTGCTCCTGGCTCGTGAAAATCAGCTGGACCTGGCAGGGAGCAAAGGGTCTTTCGCTGGTGCTATGGGCATACCGCAATTTATGCCCAGTAGCCAAAGGCGTTGGGGCGTGGATTTCGATGGCGATGGTCGTATTGACCTGAGACAAAGTCCGATCGACGCGATTGGTAGCGTTGGCAACTTCCTCAAGTCGCATGGTTGGCAGACTGGGCAGATCGCCGTTATACCAACGGTTGCCCCAAACCCCTTACCGAGCCAGTTCGAAAAAGTAGAGATTAAACCAGGGATTAGTCTAGAGACTTATCAAATGGCTGGCTTCTCATTCAGCAGCAGTCTCCGAGACGATTCCCTCGCCACACTGGTAAGTCTGTCCACACCTAGTCAGCCAACTGCCTACTGGCTAGGCTTGCAGAACTATTATGTCATCACGCGCTATAACCGTTCGGCCGCGTATGCCATGTCGGTTATTGATCTTGGCGCCGCCATCAAAGATGCCCGGAGCACACAGACCACTGCACCGTTGGCACGGAACGCCTCAGAGTAAGGAATCGGGGGTCAATCGACGGCCCCGGACAATGCCCTGGAGGCGCACCAAGGCTTCTGACTGTATCTGCCGAACACGCTCTCTCGTTAAATCCAGATCGGTAGCAATTGCCTCTAGCGTTTCAGGTTCACCACCACGCAATCCATAACGGCGTTCAATCACCTGTCGCTGGCGTTCGGGCAACATGTCTACCCAGGCTAATAAGAGTGTTACCGATTCCGAACTGGCTAATGACTCATGCGGGTCATCGCCCTGCTCATCAGGCATCAGTTCGCCCAAGGTATGCGTGGAGCCTGTCTCAACCGGTTGATCAAGCGATCGTGTTTGCTCACCCCGTTGCAGCAGCGTTTTAATCTCATCACTCGGTCGACCCATCAACCCTGCCAGCTCTTCAAGTGAAGGCTCTCGGGCATGCTTTGCCGCAAATTGCCGCCGCTGCCGGTAAATACCATTGATATCACGAACCAGATGTACCGGTAAACGCACCAGCCGCCCCTGGTTTATCACGGCCCGCTCCACCCCTTGCCGGATCCACCACGAGGCATAGGTCGAAAATCGAAAACCGCGCTCTGGGTCAAACTTATCCAACGCGTGCATCAAACCGAGATTACCTTCTTCAATCAAATCCAGTAACGGCAACCCTCGGTTCATGTATCGACGCGCAATAGACACCACCAACCGGAGGTTTCGTTCTACCATTTCCTGTCGGGCAGCAAAGTCACCCTGCTTGACTCGTCGCGCCATCTCCAATTCCTCGGACGCCGTTAGCAACGGACGCGCACCAATTTCATTGAGATAGGTTTGCGTTACATCGGCCGCAAAGCGCTCCGAACCCGATTCATCCTGCCCATCTTGAACGGCTATGACATCCGTAGCCAAAGGCAATACTTCAAGCTCTGCGGCCAATGTCTGGAGTTCATTATCAGCCGGTTCTTCCAGAAAGAGCGATACGGCCAGCGCATCTGCTGGCTGAGTATTTATGCTGTCGTCATTGTGTTCTGCCACACCACCGGAACGCTCATCATGTAGGTGACGTTCCGGTGTGCGCGGCATGTTAGGTTCCGCGCTGACTCAGGAACTTCATTGGGTCAACTGGCTTACCTTGGCGCCGCACTTCAAAGTGCAGCATCGCCGTATCGGCATCACTATCACCCATGTCGGCAATCCGTTGTCCACGTTTGACCGCCTCACCTTCTTTAACCAGGATCTTGCTGTTATGAGCATAGGCGGTCAGATAGTTACCATCATGTTTAATGATCACCAGGTTACCGTAACCGCGTAAACCGGCGCCTGCATAAACCACCTTACCTTCGGCAGCAGCATCGACCGGCTCACCCATCTTGCCAGCGATGTTGATGCCTTTATTGGAAGACTCGTTAAAGCCTGCAATCACCTTGCCCTTAGCCGGCCAGGCAAAACGCACACCATCTGCCATCGCAGCCGCTGTGGCACTCGATGTACTTGGCGTGTCTTCAACCGGCTTTTTATTCACAACAGGTGCTGATTTCTCAGTATCACCCGGTTTCTCATTGGACTTAGCTCCGGTGTTAGCAACCGCATTGCCAGAAGGAACCTTTTTCATGCCTTTTGAGGCGGTACGTCTGACGCAGAGCGTCCGATCTAGCTGGATAATGTTCGGATTAGCCAGCTGATTCATTGCAGCAATATCACGATAGTCAGCACCGGCATCCAATGCAATACCGATCAGCGTGTCACCCTTGCGCACCGTCCATGTCTGCGTGCAGTCCTTCGGCAATGGTGGGTATGGCGAAACAGAAGCAGACTTGCCATCATCCACCGGCGCTTTCGAAAGCGAGGTACACCCTGACAGCATGGCTACCAGCAGCGCACCCAACAAACCAATTTTATTTACGGACTGCGTCATTCAACACCCGGCAACATAGGGACAAACTTCACGGGCTCCATCAACTGCTCGTTCCAGCCTGTCTCTGTTCTTTCAATAACCAACATACGCTGGATGGCTGCATCGGTTGATGCGCCAAACGGCAGAACCATTCTGCCACCAACTGCCATTTGCTGTAAGAGGGCTTCCGGTACTTTAGGCGCTGCTGCCGCCAAAATAATCGAGTCAAAAGGCGCCACTTCGGGAATCCCGAGATAACCATCCCCATGCTTAAGGCGCACGTTAAAACATTTGATGACCCGCAAGTTCAGTTTGGCACGCTCAATAAGTCCGGCCAAGCGTTCTATCGAATAGACTTCTTTAGTCAGCCCCGCCAGTACAGATGCCTGATAACCACACCCGGTACCGATTTCAAGGGTTTTACCCAGAGGCCGGTCGCCCGCTCTCAGACACTCGATCATCCGAGCCACAATAAAGGGTTGCGAAATCGTCTGTCCCTGACCTAATGGCAACGCCGTGTCTTCATAGGCACGATGTGCAAACGCCTCATCAACAAACAGGTGCCGTTCGACTTTGTTAATCGCAGCGAGTACACCTTTGTCTTTAATACCCTGCTGCTGGAGACGCTCGACCATACGAGCCCGCGTACGGGCCGATGTCATACCTTGACCAAGAGCGGCACGACTCATTAATTAACCCAGCCAGCCACGAACTGCATCGAGTTGATCGGTATGGGTCAGATCAAGTCGTAATGGTGTAATAGAAACATAGCCCGCTTCTACTGCATGAAAATCAGTGCCAGGACCGGCGTCTTGTGCTGCCCCAGCCGGACCGACCCAGTAAACAGTCTCGCCACGTGGATTAACCGCCCGAATCACCGGCTCTGCTTTATGGCGTTTGCCCAAACGCGTAACGCGCATACCTGCCAATTGCTCAAAAGGCACATCGGGCACATTAACGTTAAGCAGCACAGGCTGACCCACCGGACGTTTGATGAGCTTCTCGGCGAGTAAGCGGGCAACCTGGCCGGCAGTCTCAAAATACCGACCTTCTTTGCCAACCAGTGACACGGCCATAGCTGGCACGCCTAGTAAAAACCCCTCGGTTGCCGCTGCCACCGTACCCGAATAGACGGTATCGTCACCCATGTTGGCTCCATGATTGATCCCGGACACCACCAGATCAGGCAAGGTATCGATGAGGCCGGTAACAGCCAAGTGCACGCAATCTGTTGGCGTGCCATTTACAAACCGGAATCCATTTGGCGCGGTACGCAAAGTCAACGGGCGATCCAGGGTCAGCGAATTACTCGCCCCACTACGATCCCGCTCGGGCGCAACAACTTCTAGCTTACCCAACGACAACAAGGACTGATGGAGCAAACTTAACCCAGTCGCAAAATAACCATCGTCGTTCGAAAGAAGAATATTCATGAGCACCTCGTTTAGCTTATAAGGATAACCCAAAGGGCTCAGTAATTCCCATATACACCCCCAAAAGAAAACGGGGTCGATGACTCGACCCCGTTTTCTTTATGCAGACCGCCTTAGCGAATCAGCAGGCTTTCCAGCGAACGACCCTGGTTAAGTGCATTTTGCACCCACAGCGGCTTACGGCCACGGCCGGTCCAGGTTTCTGATGCATTCGAAGGGTTGGCATATTTCGGTGCAACCGGCTTACGTGTACCGGACGATGCTTTACGTGTTTTTTTGGTACCAGCCAGCTCTTCCAGTGAATAGCCATGCTCGCGCGCAATTGCCTTAAGCTTTTCAATAGCCGCTTCACGAGCAGCATTGGAAACTTCTTCCGTGCGGCGCTTGATTTCAGCAGGAATCTTTTTCAGCAAATCTTTTAATTGATCAACATTTAGTGTCGACAGATCCATAATAGCTCCAGAATAAACTTTGTCTAAAATAACCGGTTCGAATTAGGATTAACTCGATTGAGATTATTCTAATGTTCCAATCATTGCAAAGCAAGTTTATTTTATTAAAGACCGCTTAATCAGAAATTTTTTTACTATTTTATTTAGTTATAAAAAAAACGGTTCGCCCTAACAGAACCGGTTTAATTAAAACATCACAATCTAATGGTCGGCGTGACAGGATTCGAACCTGCGACCCCTAGTCCCCCAGACTAGTGCGCTACCAGTCTGCGCTACACGCCGACAAGGGCGCCATTCTACGACATGGCGCTTCTTTACTCAATCTCAGATACGCAGCAAATCAATAATTTCGCCTAGCACTGCTCGCAAATCAGCAGGTGCACTAGCAGTATTTACTGCCGGCGCCACCGAAGCATGTCCCGGATGGCTTAATTGATTGCGCGCACCATGAATCGTGTAACCCTGATCATAGAGCAACTCCCGAATACGGCGCACCAAAAGAACTTCGTGGTGTTGATAATAGCGTCTATTACCACGGCGCTTTAATGGCTTAAGCTGTGTAAACTCCTGCTCCCAGTAACGCAGCACGTGGGCTTTAACACCACATAGGTCACTGACTTCACCAATGGTGAAATAGCGTTTAGCGGGAATCGGGGGTAACGCCGAGCTTGGCGCTTCCGGCGTCGTATCGACCACAGACTGGCTGAACAAATCAGACATATGAACGAGCGCCTAACTTAGTGACGTGCGGTTTTCTGAACGCGTTCGACTTCGTCTTTCAGCTTCTGGCTCGGGTGAAAAGTCACCACACGACGCGCTGTGATGGGAATTTCTTCGCCAGTTTTAGGATTACGACCGGGACGCTGCGGCTTATCACGCAGCTGGAAGTTACCAAAGCCAGACAACTTGACCCACTGGCCCGCGCTGAGCGTATCGGCAATCTCGATAAAGAAGGCCTCAACCATATCCTTCGATTCACGCTTATTCAGACCGAGATTCTCAAAGAGGATATCGGAAACTTCGGCCTTAGTGAGTGTCGTCATGATGCAATACTTTCGAAAAAACAGAGGACAAGCGACGGAGGTCGCTTATCAATAATAATTTTAGCTGAATATCAGGTTCGCAAGGTTGCGCCGGCTTGAGTCAGCTGTCCCAGCAAATGGGTCATAACTGCTTCAACCTTTTGATCTTCAAGGGTTGCTTGAGTATCCTGCAACGTAAAGCGGAAGGCAAGACTTTTTGAACCTTCTGGCACACCTTTACCCTGATACTGGTCGAAAAGATTGACTGAGCGCAGCACATCTGGCGCTTTCGTCCACATCAGATCCATCAGCGTCTGCACCGGCAGCTTGGCGTCAACCAGCACCGCCAGATCACGTACAACCGCCTGGAAAGAAGATACCGGTTCATACACAGACACCTTGGCCGGCGTTAGGCCATCGATGTCCAGTTCAAAAAGCACCGGCGCCGACTCCAGCTCATATTTCTGCACCCAGCGCGGGTGCAGTTCACCAATCCAGCCAATCGGCTGATTGTCACGCAGCACGCGGGCGCTGCGTCCCGGATGAAATGCGGGATGTATAGCAGCCTCAAAGCGCAGCGGTTGTGCCGGGCTTAACGCCTCCACATCCGCTTTGACATCATAAAAATCAACCTGGCGCGTCGGCACCGCCCATTGCTCCGGCGCAGCACCACCCCAAGCCAGGCCACCCACTCGTAGCGTCTGACGGTACCCATCCACCTGGCCAGATTCCGTAGCCTGTTGCTGCCGCTCGAAAACACGGCCGCTTTCAAACAGACGTAAACGTGGCTGACGCCGACGCTGATTATTAATTAGCGTGTTAATCAAACCACCAATCAGCGATGAACGCATCACAGAGAGGTGGCTGGCAATTGGATTGGCCAGCTCAACCGGAGTCGCGTTCGCCGCAAAATCGGTTTCCCAGGCTTCTGGTGTAAAGGCCAGATTAATGACTTCCTGGTAGCCACGCTCAACCAGCGTACCTTGCATCGCGGCCAGCGGACGCGACTTCTCCGTCTGCCCTTGCATATTCATCGGGCCAATGGGTGCTTTGGCAGGGATATTGTCGTAACCGATAACGCGAGCCACTTCCTCGATCAAATCTTCTTCGATCGACAAATCATGACGCCAGCTCGGCGGCACAATTTCAAGCCCGGCTTCAACGGGCTTCGGCTGAAAACCCAACCCATTAAAGATCTTCGTGATTGCCTCATCCGAAGGATCAATACCCAGCACCTTGCGAATGCGTGCAAAACGCACTTTTACGGAAGGGCGCGCTGGCAACTGAGTAATCTGATCCACCACTGGACCTGCTTCACCACCGCAGATCTCCAGGATCAATTGCGTAATACGTTCTACACCCGTGACCGTATCGGCAAAATCCACGCCCCGCTCAAAGCGATGCCCGGCATCGGTGCTCAGAGTTAACCAGCGGCTACGCCCCTGGATGGCTGCTGGGTGCCAGTAAGCCGCTTCAACAAACACATCCTTGGTGGATTCAGTGCAGGCCGTTCGCTCGCCACCCATAATGCCGGCCAGACTAATGGCACCTGTTTCGTCAGCGATAACGCCATAGCGTTTGTCCAGGGAGACTTCCGCACCACCCAGCAAAGTCAGCTTTTCCTGATCATTCGCCCAACGCACAGTGAGCCCACCTTGTACAGCCCCCAGATCAAACACCGGGTTCGGACGGTTCAGGTCCAACATCACGTAGTTGGAAATATCGACTAACGCACTAATTGAACGCAGACCCGACCGTTCAAGGC
>JBPCSW010000019.1:0-2503 GCA_051006675.1 Fluviibacter sp. | reverse complement strand
CCAGCGCAGGTTTGGCCACTTCAGGTGCTGCAGTTCGTCGCAGTGCGGACACGGGATCATAAAGCGGCGCTGGTCACCCAGCTCGAACTGCTCTTCTATCCGGCTGGCGTCTTTCATCGTCGGCGTGCTCGGTACAAACAGCTTGCGGTCATGAAAGGTGGTCAGACGAACTTCCAATAGACCGAGCGGATCGCCCTGCAGGGTAGACCAGTCGTATTCGTCTACCTCATCGGCAATCGCATAACGCAGTGAAGTGGATTTCAATTCGGACGTAGAGCCAGCGGTCTTTGCGTAGAAAATGCCGCCGATGAAGCGCTTGCGGAATGCCGAGTTATCGCCAGCCCGGTTGCTGCGGGTTGCCATCACTTCTGCCAGCGCCGGGGTGTCTTTTGCCATGGGGTCAAACTTCTGGCTCATCCAGTCCTGCAGCGACTTCTCGGTTGGCATAACAACCGCCACTGGACCCTTTGCGTACGCAATGATGTAGCCCAGCCAGTTACTTCCAGCCTCGGTACCGCCGACCTGCGACGATTTCATGAACACGACTTTGCGAACGGGAGACTCTTCGGAGAGTGCATCCATGATCTCGCGCAGGTAGGGCGTGCGTGACGTTTTCCACGAACCAGCCTCTGCGCTGCCTTCTCCGGATAGGACTCGATTGGCATCTGCCCACTCCGAAACGGTCAATGGCAGCTTTGGGCGAATGGCCCTGCGTGCCGATGAGAAGATCAGTTCAAGCGCACTCATTGGTTTGCCTTTGATATCCGCTCAAGGCGAACATTGAATTCTCGCTCCATATCAGACAGCGCAGCGTGTACATCCTGTTTCAATGTGGCGCGGATTGCGTCCAGATCTTTGCCAACCAGCTCCGGACCCGTTCTGTGAGGAATCTGCTCCATCGCTTGTCTGAACATGGTCACTACATCGGCAACGGCGGCATCAACGTCTACTTTCTTAATCAGCAGCCCAGAGGCTTCCTCATACTCCAGTTTTGCATGCAGCGCCTGGTAGCGCTCCTTAACTGCTCTGGCGGCCTGGTAGCTATTACCAATGCTGTCCTGTTGCTTTTCCGGAGGCGGCTCATTGCCCCGCTCGTTTTTCCAGCGCGTTTTTACATCGTCACGGTTTGGGTCAGCGGTTTCGTCGATACGCTTTTTCGAAGCTTCTACCAACACGTGGACACGATAATCCAGAACCAGCAGCCCACCATTCTTGAGTTTGGTGACGTAGCTACGATCAAACCCCATCAGCCTGGCGAATTCGGATTGATTTACGGCCTGCATGATCTACTCCAATCAGAACGGTTTGCCGGTCTTCTCATGCACAGCCTGCTTGCCAGTGAAGTCCTGCCAGCGGCGCACAATGACGTCGACGTACTTCGGCTCTAACTCCATGAGCCGTGCGATGCGCCCAGTTTTTTCCGCAGCGATTAAGGTAGACCCAGAGCCGCCAAACAAATCCAGTACGCCCCCCCCCCCTGACGCTACTGTTGAGAATTGCACGCTCGCACAATTCCACAGGCTTCATGGTTGGATGCAGGTCGTTGTTCTTTGTTCTGGCGATCTCCCACACGCTTGGCACAAAGATGTCCATCACATCGACCTCGCCATTGCTGCCCTGAAATTCGTGGACTAAATTCCATCCGTAAAGCATTGGCTCGTAGTCTGATTGCCAACCGTAGATGATCGGTTCGTAGATCGACTTGTAGTCGGAGTTCGACAGGTTAAGCTGGTTTTTTTTCCAGATGATGAGGTTGCGCCATTTCAGCCCGGCGTCTGTCAGTGCATTCATCATCCAGTCGATACCGAGGCGGTAGAAGCAGACGTACCATGCACCGTTGCAGTACATCCGGATCGATGCCGACACTTCGCGCAGGAACTTTTCGCCTTCCGATTTCGACAGGTTGTCGTTGGCAATGGCATCATGCTTCGACCGGGTGTTTCCCTGCCCGTCAATCGCGCCCGTAAAATTCATCAGGTACGGCGGGTCTGTGAAAACCATATCGGCTTTCTTCGACTGCATCAAAACGTCCAGGTCAGCGAACTCGGTGGAGCTACCGCACATGACCCGGTGGCCTCCCAGAATCCAAACATCCCCTCGGACGCTTTTCGGCTTTTCCGGTACCGGCGGCACTTCATCCGGCTCAGTCAGCATCACCGGCTCTTCAACGCCAAGCATTTTTTCCAGTTCTTTGTCCGAGAAGCCGGTCAGACCGAGATCGAACCCGTCGTCTCGCAACGCCATCAATTCCTCAGCCAGCAGGTCTTCGTTCCACCCAGCATTCAGCGCCAGTTTGTTGTCGGCGATCACGTAGGCCCGTTTCTGCGCTTCTGTGAGGTGCGACAGGCGAATGCAAGGGATGACCCCAATCTCCAAAGTTTTCGCCGCCATGACGCGCCCGTGCCCCGCGATGATTCCTCCGGCCTCGTCAATCAACACCGGATTCGTCCAGCCGAACGATTTGATGCTGTCTGCCACCTGGGCGATCTGCTCGCTGCTGTGC
>JBPCSW010000018.1:0-2788 GCA_051006675.1 Fluviibacter sp. | reverse complement strand
AATCGTTGCCATCGCCACACGCTGTCTCTCACCGCCCGATAACGTTAATACATCGCGCTCCGCGAATGTCCCCATACCAACTGCAGCAAGCGATGCCATTGCGAGTGCATAATCCTCCGCAGATTCCAATGCCCATCGACTTAGGTGCGGATGTCGCCCCGAAAGCACGGTTTCCAGTACCGTTGCACTGAACTGATCCTGCTGTTTCTGGCCCATCCAGCCACGCCAACAGGCAGCCGCACGCGCACCCCAGGCCGCGTAGGTTTTCTCATGCAAGAGCACGCTGCCAAACATCTCACCACGGGGCAGGCCTGCCAGGTTCGCCAGCAACGTCGATTTGCCCACACCGTTTTTGCCCAAGATGGCCACCATTTCTCCCGGGAAGACTTCAAAGGCCAAGTCTTGTACGACATTAGTCAGGCCAACGCGCAAATTCATCCCCTTCACCCTGAACAAGGGCTGCAGCGCATTCATCGAAGCCGAGCTGCTCATACTCATTGAGTCCGAGAGCGATTGAGCAAGTATAGAAAGGTTGGCACACCGATCAGCGCCGTAACGACACCAACAGGTAATTGCTGGGGGGCAATGAGCGTACGCGCTAGTGTGTCAGCCAACACTAGGAAAATGCCACCGCCAAACAAAGCGCATGGCAATAGAATGCGCTGATCATTGCCAATAACCATACGCACCAGATGCGGAATCACCAACCCGACAAAGCCAATGGCGCCAGCTGTCATTACCGAAATTGCCGTCGCCACCGATGCCAGAAAGTAGATGGCGAGACGCATCCACCCCAATGACACACCCAATGCCGCAGCAGTGTCGTCACCACGAATCATGATGTTTAAGTCACGTGCCAGTGGAATTAACAAGAATGCCAAAAGAACAGCGCCCCACAATGCGAACACCGGATCGACGCCTTGAGAAAGATCGCCCATCAGCCAAAACAGCATACCGCGTACACGTTCTTCGGGTGCAATCGACAACAGCAGGGTAATAATGGCGCCACAACCGGCAGCGACCATCACCCCTGTCAGAATGAGTCTGGTTTGCGTCCAGCTCCCTTCACCGTGCGACAGACCAAAGACCAACAGCATCGCACCAAGGGCACCTGCAAACGCAAAACCATTCAAACCTGCAACACCCAAGCCTAGAAAAATGGCCAACAACGCACCGACACCGGCACCGCCAGAAATACCAAGAATGTACGGATCAGCCAAAGGGTTGCGCAGCAAAACCTGCATGAGCGCACCCGCCATAGCGAGCAAAGCGCCGCAACCAAATGCTGCTAGCGTTCGAGGCAAACGTAAATCACGAATCACCGTGGCTGAAGACGATGACGAATCCAACAATCCGGCCATCACATCTGATACCGACAGATCAACACTACCCACCGACAAGCTTGTTGCAATTGATCCGATGCTCAGAAGCGCGAGCAGGGCAATCACTGCAAGTGGTCGGCGAAATAATTTCATGGTGCCATCTTAGCGATTATCAAAGCGAAGCCCTATATAGATCTGACTGCCAGGGGTTCTGTAAAACGATTGGTTGTAGGAATCATAATTCGTGACGTATTGCTTGTTGGTCAGATTATTTAAACGAAAATAGGCTGAAACATCTCGTTTAATCGTCAAATTTCCATACATATTAAAGAGCGTGTAGCCGCCAAGATTTTGATTGCCGGAATTACCTGGGTTGGACTGTTGGTTACCCTGATACTGCGCTTGGGCTCCAAGCTTCCATCTGCCGGCATCCCTTTCCACGCTAGTCGAACCAAAGGCAAATGGGTGGTAGGGCAGAACGTAACCCGTCTGCATATCCTGCGAATCTTGGTAATCCACACTGCCAAAGACATTTAGCCCAATCACTTTGGCGCCATAAGTCGTTGTAACACCCTGAAGTACTGACCTACCGTAGTTAACAGGGCTATAAACACTCATGTACCCTTCGTAGGTATTTTGCCATTGAACTAGATTGGTCACATTGTTGTAATAATAAATTACCCCAAATCGCTGCTGACCATTGTCGTAGCGAACCCCCCCCTCTGTGTTTTGCGACCGCGTTGGCTGAAGATTTGCATTGCCAGCCGTCTTCCAAAACATGCCGTCCGTTTGAAGTGGATAGTAAAGGTCGTTGAATGTTGGTGCTTGGTAGCCAGTCCCCCAAGTCCCAGTCAACCTCAGACTCGGCGAGAGAAAGTATCCATACCCCACAGATCCTGTTGTCGCGTTGCCATACTGACTATTCGCATCGTTTCTTAGGGTGGCCTGCATCAAATGATTACCCACATCTGCGTTCCAGCCACCTTGAAATGTGCTGGTATTTCTGGAATACCCAGCCGCACTTTCACTGGTTAGCGCAAACTGGTTGAGGTATTCATAGGCCAACATCCCTTTACCTACTGGCAAATTAAAATCGTGCTGCCACTGTGCCTGCTTTTGGGTGGTATTGAAGAATGACTGACCGCGTCCAAACATCCAGCCTTGCGGGCCGTTGTATATAGTGTTCGAATTATCCTGAGTCGAGCCAACACGAATAAGGCTGACCCAATCATCGCCAATCCGGTTTTTTGAATGGACGGACATCAGATTCATCGATTCTCCTTGTGTCGCCATCCCATAGTCTTCATGTTTCGTCCACGGAAAGTCGGAGTCGTACCATGTGCCATTATTCCATTGACCATTTTTTCCAGAGCCATACAATCCCTTCACGCCAATTTCTTGCCCTGGCGCAAAGGTATAAATTAGGTTCGCAGAAGCACTAGTGTTTGTGTACGACCCTGGCGTCG
>JBPCSW010000017.1:0-2762 GCA_051006675.1 Fluviibacter sp. | reverse complement strand
TCACAGATATTTATGCGCTGGCCGATTTTGCTGAAGCGAATAAAATCCACCTGACGGTTGTTGGGCCTGAGGCACCACTTGCCGCAGGAATCGTTGATGTATTCCGCGAGCGTGGCCTGAAAATTTTTGGCCCAACCAAAGCAGCCGCTCAACTTGAAAGCTCGAAAGACTTTGCCAAGCGCTTTATGGCGCGCCACAAGATTCCTACCGCTGGTTTCGAAACATTCACTGACGCGACCGCAGCGCACGCCTACATAGACCGCCAGGGCGCCCCGATTGTGATCAAAGCAGATGGCCTTGCTGCCGGCAAAGGTGTCGTCGTTGCTATGGATCTTGCTGAAGCACATGCCGCTATTGACGATATGCTCTCCGGCAACAAGCTGGGAAGCGCTGGCGCCCGTGTAGTCATTGAAGACTTCCTTGACGGGGAAGAAGCCAGCTTCATCGTTCTTGTTGATGGTAAAAATGTCCTGCCGATGGCAACAAGCCAGGATCACAAACGCATAGGCGATGGCGATACCGGCCCGAACACAGGTGGGATGGGTGCCTATTCGCCCGCTCCCGTAGTAACGCCGGACATTCATGAAAAAGCCATGCGCGACATCATTCTACCGACCGTGCGCGGCATGGAAGCCGATGGCATTCCCTTTACGGGCTTTTTATACGCCGGCCTGATGATTGGCAAAGACGGCTCGGTAAAAACACTCGAGTTCAACGCCCGCATGGGCGACCCGGAAACGCAGCCGATCATGATGCGTTTGAAATCAGATGCCGTCAAAATGTTCGAGCATGCCATCGATGGCACCCTCGACAAAACCAATACGGAATGGGATAGCCGTGTAGCACTGGGGATTGTTCTGGCAGCAGCGAACTACCCAGAGACGCCACGCAAGGGTGACGTTATTCACGGTCTGCCAGCCGGTAACTCAGCCGGTGAAGACGCCCATGTATTCCATGCGGGCACCACCGATGAGAACGGCCAGGTTGTCACGAATGGTGGTCGCGTCTTGTGCGTTACCGCACTGGGCGAAAACGTAGCGCAAGCGCAGAAGCGTGCTTATGAAGCGGCAGCGTCGATTCAGTTTGATGGTATGCAGTACCGCAAGGACATTGGCTACCGCGCCATTAACCGTTAACAGGCCTAGCCATGCAGATGCTGACGGGCGCTGAACGCTCCACCGCAGTCCAGACCTACCTCCAGGATCTCCAATCCCGGATTGTTCAGTCCTTATCAGCGCTAGACGGCCAAGCTTTCCGAAGCGATAGCTGGACACGCCCTGCGGGTGGCGGTGGGACTTCATGTCTGATCGAAGAAGGCAACCTCATAGAGCGCGGCGGCGTGAACTTCTCCCATGTAATGGTCGAGCAATTGCCACCCTCGGCGTCTGCTCATCGGGCAGAGCTCGCAGGGAGACCCTACGAAGCCATGGGCGTTTCTCTGGTCATGCATCCACGCAACCCCTATTGCCCTACAGCGCACATGAATGTGCGTTACTTTGTCGCTCACCCACCCAAAGACCAGCCAGATGCAGACCCTGTTTTCTGGTTCGGGGGCGGCATGGACCTAACGCCTTACTATGGCTTCCGTGAAGATGCCGTGCATTTTCATCAGACCTGCCGTGATGCTTTAACGCCGCATGGCGAAAGTTACTACCCACGATTCAAAACCTGGTGCGATCAGTACTTTTTCCTCAAGCATCGTAATGAAGCACGTGGCGTAGGCGGCATTTTCTACGACGATCTCAACGAACTAGGTTTTGATGCCAGCTTTGCACTCACGCGCTCGGTAGGTGATGCTTTTGTAGCAGCTTATGCGCCGCTGCTGGAACGCCGCCGGGATGTGCCCTGGGGAGAACGCGAACGCGATTTTCAGGCTTACCGCCGTGGCCGCTACGTAGAATTTAACCTAGTCTTCGACCGAGGCACGCTCTTTGGTCTGCAATCGGGTGGGCGAACCGAATCCATTCTGATGTCGATGCCACCGATCGTGAAATGGCGTTATGACTGGCAGCCTGAATCAGGCTCTCCCGAGGCAGCGCTCTATACGGACTTTTTGCCGCATCGGGATTGGTTAGCATAACCCAACACCATTTGATGGCAGCACATGGTGCAAGTTTGGCTCGATTTCGAGCGCTTGCGCTATGAGAGCCGGGCTTGCGCCATGGGCCGCCCCAGTGAACGATGGATGTAAACGTTAACGAACCTTGTGCGCCTCAATAAATGAACGCGCTTTAGCTGTCCATTCATCCGCCACCATACGGCTTAGCATGGCATCTGCCGCATCCAGCAAATCGGCATCGCATTCATTCGACGGGATCTGAACCAGATACATGGAGAATCGTTGCTGATCGCTCCGATAATGCCGCAGGTTACCCAGATGGGCTTGACGGCGGCAACTCGCCAAAAAGCCTTGTGACAAGCCATCTCTGGGGCGCAACGAACGCACTTGTAATAGCACGTCCTCCCAGCGCTCTGTACCGAGCAGCGCTCGGAGTTCTGTACGCAAACTTGCCGTGCTTCTAGGCGGTTTAACTACGTGCTGTGCCAACATGAGCACCTGCAACGCCGCATCAAACTGACGACGCGCGACAAGCATCTCGGCTTCTTGCTGCAACCGTGCGGCACTTAATGCACGATCATCAGCATCTACCCGACCAAGCCAGACAGCGGCTCTATCCTGGTCATCCAGACCCTGCGCCGCACGCGCCGCCAGCAAATCTGCATAGCCCGTAGCAAAGCCCAGTTTGCGCGAACGTTCGGCT
>JBPCSW010000016.1:0-2505 GCA_051006675.1 Fluviibacter sp. | reverse complement strand
CATATACGCCCAGCGCTTCAGGGACGCCGCTTCTTGAACATACTGCTTCAACGCTTCTTGTAAATCACTTCCGGCGGAAGACCAGATCCCAGACACCATGCCCTAACTTGAGGCCGCGCGCCTCGAATTTGGTCAGCGGCCGATAGGCCGGGCGCTCGGCATAAAATGCTGCCGTGTTCTCCAAAAGCGGTTCGGCACTCAACACCTCAAGCATCTGTTCGGCATAATTTTCCCAATCCGTGGCGCAATGAATCGTGCCGCCCGGCTTTAAGCGGGAGACCAGCATGCGCACGAATTCTGGTTGAATCAAACGACGCTTGTGGTGACTCGCTTTGTGCCAGGGGTCAGGAAAAAAGACGAGCACGCCATCCAGAGAATCTGGCGCAATCATCTCGTTCACCACATCCACGGCATCGTGCGACATAAGGCGCAGATTGGTCAGGCCATCCTGCTCGATCAGCTTGAGCAAATTACCCACGCCCGGGCGATGCACTTCAATCCCCAGATAATCATTTTGTGGATGGTTTTTGGCAATCTCCGCCGTGGCGCCGCCCATACCGAAACCAATTTCCAGATAACGCGGTGCGGTGCGGCCGAACACCTGATTCCAGTCCGTCATCTCAGGTGCATATTCCACACCCCAGCGCGGCCAGCCATTTTTAATGGCAGATGCCTGCCCCTCAGTTAAGCGGCCTTCGCGACGGACGAAACTGCGAATCCGTCGAAAATGCTCCGGCAGGTCACTCAATACGGTTTTGCTTTTTTCAGTCATGTTTCTCTTCCGAGGCTTCCGTAACCACTGCCGGCTTTGGCGCTGTCGCAGCCTTTAGTTTCGGACTCAGGTAATTCGGGGCTCGCACTTCAGCCAATGTTTCACGATATCGTTGCTGCAAATCCAGGCTGGGCAAAGCCAGTGAAGCCGGCAATGTGGGACACACCTCATCCTGCTTTGCTGCCGACAAATCCAGTGCGGTTTTCAAATGCATGGCTTTTGCCACGCGCAACCGTAAGCCATCGTCTGCAACAGGAATCCGATAATGGATTGCCAACGCATCAGTCATCGCCGTCAGCGTTGCCTGGTTGCGCGTTAACCATGCTGCATAGCTGGCAACCGCTTCCGGAAAAGTAGCGCTCGCCCCACCCAGCATTACGGTGGCATTACCAACACCAAATACGCGCTGTGTACTCACCAACTCCGGGTTATCGAATGCGTAAGCGTGTGGTCGTTGTTGTGTTTCCTGTGCCACCGCCAGCATCGACCAAGCCCACAGGATAAGCCACACATAACGAAACATGCTCACCATTGATCAGTTTCGGCCAATTAAGCCTGTCGTGGGCGAACTCGGATCCGCACTATAGAATTTGCGCGGCATACGACCTGCTACATAGGCGGCACGTCCGGATTCCACTGCCATCTTCATCGCCGTAGCCATCAACACCGGATCCTGCGCATGGGCAATCGCGGTATTCATCAGCACGCCCGCACAGCCGAGTTCCATGGCAATCGTGGCATCAGATGCCGTACCGACGCCCGCATCAACAATCACCGGCACCTTGGCCTGATCCAGAATCAACCGCAGATTCCAAGGATTGAGAATACCCATTCCGGAACCAATTAGAGAGGCGAGGGGCATGATCGCAACGCAGCCAATGTCTTCCAGCATTTTGGCCTGGATCGGGTCGTCCGAGCAGTACACCATCACTTCGAAGCCCTCGCGCACCAGCACTTCGGCAGCCCTCAAGGTCTCCGGCATATTCGGAAATAAACTGGTCTGATCACCCAGCACTTCCAGTTTGCACAATGGATGGCCATCCAGCAGCTCACGCGCAAGTCGCAGCGTACGCACAGCATCATCAGCCGTGTAGCAACCGGCCGTGTTCGGCAAAATCGTATAACGATCTGGCGTAATCACATCCAGAAGATTAGGGGCGCTGGCATCCTGGCCGATATTGGTGCGACGAATCGCAACCGTCACAATCTCGGCACCTGAAGCGGCAATTGCCCGACCTGTCTCATCATAGTCTTTGTACTTGCCTGTGCCCACGAGCAAGCGGGAGCGGTAGGTTTTGCTGCCGATCGTAACGGCGTTCAGAGAATCCTGGGTATGCACACTAACCTCCGCCCACGGCGACAACGATTTCGATTTGATCACCCTCAGCTAGCACTTCGGCGCCGTGTAAGCTGCGCGGCACAATATCACCATTGCGTTCAACCGCCACGCGACGCCCAACCAGATCGAGCTGTACTAGCAAATCACTGACCAGTACATTTTCTGCACATTGATGCTCGGCGCCGTTGACAGTGATTTTCATAAGGCAATCCTAGGAGCCCGCACGCAGCCGGCGAGCCAAAAACTGGAGCGGGCAAAGGGAATCGAACCCTCCTCATAAGCTTGGGAAGCTTAGGTAATGCCACTATACGATGCCCGCTTTGGCAAACAGGACGTATTGTACTGCGCTGGATAACCCAATGCACCTCTTGAAGCTGCTGGCGCTGTGAAATCC
>JBPCSW010000015.1:0-5950 GCA_051006675.1 Fluviibacter sp. | reverse complement strand
GTGAGACATTGTCCGAAGCACAGATCGCCAAGCGTTTTGGTATTAAGAACCCAACTGCAACGATCTCCGTTATTCGTGGCCGTGGCTATGCTGTCTATGCAAACCAACGCAAGGCTGGAAACAATGTTGACGTTACAGAGTATCGTCATGGTGAGGCATCACGCAAGATCACTGCTCTTGGTTACAAGGCAATGAGCTTGGGCATTACCCTTTAATCGCCACCCGGCGAAAAGTCCTTAGATTCGCTCCCTAAGGCACCCCGACAGGGAAGATTGTTAGTGGTCTTCCCTGTCACTTTGATTGAATAGCCCTTCTTTTTGTGTGGGTATTGCCAGCACCGGTTGACATTTGGCAAAACCGATGTTATTATACTTACACACTAAACAAAAGGAGCTAATATGCAAGTAAGCACAGCACAAGTCCGCGTTGTCAAATCCCCTAACAAACACGCAGTCAAATGCAATCGTTTCTATGTTGCGTTCAACACAATGCAACGCCCTAACAGTAAAAACGCAGTATATGTCTCCGGGGACGTTCTTCCAGAGGACTTGCCCCGCCTTATTGCAAAAGCAGTAGCAGACCTAATCGCAGAAGATTTTGTAATTGTAGCGTAAAGCAATAACCCTACAAAGCGTAGGGTTATTTGTACAACAGGTTGACAAAAGATAAAACCTGTTGTACACTACAAACACACTAAAGCAATAGGAGCAAAGATGCAAAAGGTAGAAGTTGTAAGCGTAAAAGACGCAGGTTATTATAGTAGCGAATATGCGAGCGGCAGTACTGTTAAGGTAACACTACAGCGCGGCACAGAAACTGTTAGCTGTGACGGCATATTAATTTGGGAAGACGAAATGGCAGACGATGCATTTGAAGAATGGATGGACTGTGCGCTTGCAGGCGAAGAAGGTTATGCTTACGAAGGAGAAGAGCAATGACAGTTAAAGCACAGATCCTGGCGCTGTTAGCAGAGATTGACAATTTGCTGGTAGACGCAGACTGCGATGGCGTGCAACTAGCAGAGCTAGAGTGCTTTGAAGAAGTAGACATGGCAGTGACACATTTGGCACAGGTGGTAGAATATTATGTTGATTAACAGTATACTACAATGGGCAGGCACAGCCTGTCTCATCGCCATGTACGTAGTAATGTCGTTCTACCCAACGTTACACCCACTGAATATTGCGCTGGGCTTGGCTGGTGGTTGCTTGTACTTTGCATGGAGTTGCAGAACATACAACAGACCACAACAGTTTGTCAACCTGGCGGGAATAGCCGTATGCGCGGCAGGGTTATTCAAGTACTATGGTTGACAAAAGGCAAAACCGGTAGTATACTGTAAGCACACTAACAAAGCAGGAGCAGAAAATGAAAGTAGCAGACCTCATCGAATTGTTGCAAGCAGAGAACCCAGAAGCCGAAGTCCACTTCCAATACAATTATGGCGACCACTGGCGTACACAGGTTGCCCCCACAGTAGACAGCGTGGAGAATGGTTATGTTACATTTAGTGACTACCACCGCATGCACAAGGTCGTAGACGAAGATGATTTTGATTACGATGAAGAAACAGGCGACGTTGTCATCGAAGGTAGTCCAGTAGTAATCTTAGGTTAAGGAGAAAGCAATGTCAGCAAATCAATCCATGTTCTTATTCACAGTAGGCTTCCTCATGACCTTTGGTGGTGTGGGCGGCATTGAGAATAGTGTAAGCGATGCAGAGCTGGTCACGGGCACCCTGGTCAGCGGTGTAGGCCTATTGGTCATGTGGTGTGGTACACTGGGTATGCAAGTGCTGGAGGGCAAGCGATGAGCCGATTCAATTGGGATGACTTCCAGCTTCGTGTAGCTGACTACATTGAGGGTGGCATGGACCGGCAGAGTGCCGAACTGCAAGTGCAACACGAGATGCAGGATGAGCAAGCCGAGTACGAAGAGTGGAGCAAGGAGATGGAGCTGGCTCCTGACCTTGAAGCAATGGCCGACTACTACGGGGCTTGACATCTGGTAATATCGGTGTTATACTGTAGGCACACTAAGGAGCTGACATGGAATACACACTGATAACCAAGACCGGAAGAGTAATGCAGTTCTACATCCTGAACGTGGCTGAACTGTACCAAGCATTGAATGGCGGTGTGATTGTAACCAAAGATATTTTCACAAAAGACTTGACAAACGATAAAACCTGTGTATAATAAGACACATACACAGCAACACACTAGGAGCAACAAATGGACTTTCTCACAGCATACTTGGCAGGCATGGTATTGGTCAACGGTGCGTTCGCCCTGCGTAGCCCACACGAAGACTGCCGCATTGTGTTTATCCTCGCCCTAGTGTGGCCCTTGAGCATCCTAGCTATCCTGTTCATGATCGTGGTCACAGCTACCGGTTGGGCGTTCGATGTTGATACCAACGCAGGCAAGATGTATAACTTCCGTAAGCCTACAAACCCTAACGCACGTGGCTGGGCTCTGTGCTTGTTGGGCGTAGAGTTCCAACTGTATAAATTGGCAAAATAAAGGTTGACAACTGGCAAAACCGATTGTATAATAGACACATACACTAACACAAGGAGCAGATATGTACAACACAGTCCAAAACCCCATCCCCAAGTCTAACTTGTTCACAACCCCAAGCCTCGAAGGCATCCAATCGTTCATTGCCAGTCTCCCAGCTAAGGAGCAGGCTAATGCTAACCTTGTGTTCATGTTCACCCTCAACTCCTGCAATCAGCTGGTTGAAGACAACATCCTGAACAAAGAAATATTTGTCTAAAAGACTTGACAGCCGGTAATTTCGGCTGTATAATTTGACACATACACTAACACACAGGAGCAGACAATGGCATACATTAGCGCAGAAGACGTCAAAGCAATTCGTCAAGAACTCAAAGCAGCCTTCCCCAAGTGGAAGTTCTCCGTACGCAAAGGCAGTGGTAGCTTGTCAGTAGATGTTAACATCCTCCAAGGTACTGCCGCGTTCGAAGGCAAGGACTATCAGCAGGTCAACCAGTACTGGATCAAAGACCACTGGAAGGATGAGGATGACCAAAAGGTCCTGCTCCAGATCAATGAGATCATGCACAATGCTCCAGGTCGCCGCGATCCCAGCCGTGCTTACTTTGATGAGTCGGATGCAATGACTGACTATTTCCATACTGCCTTCTACACCCACTTGAGCATTGGTCAGTGGGACAAGAAGTACACCGTAGTAGAAGGTTAATATGACAGACTTTGAACAATACGATGAGGCGCAAGCGGAAGACCTAGTGTACCGCAAGCGCATGGCAGTAGCCTTGCTCAACGATGCCATCAATCATATCTATAACATTGAGGGCGACCGTTGGCAAATGGCTTATGATGTCCTTGAAGGCGTCATGGGTAATCTCAACATAGAGGTTGACAGGTAATACCTTTGATGCTATTATATACACACTAACACAAAGGAGCTGATATGATTACAGTAGAACAGATTCAAGCAGGTGTAGACTTAGCCATCCAAGCATCAAAGGATGAATACGCCAAGTGGGGCGGTGACCGTGGATGCTGTGGCTTTGCTTGGGTGGAGGTGTATGTGGACCGTACTAACTCTAAGCAAGCACAAGAGCTATTGAAGGCAGGCTTCCGCAAGGACTATAAGCCCAAGTGCCTAAGCATGTGGAATCCAGGTGGACTCCCAGTACAGAACATAGACATTAAAGAAGCTGGCGCTTATGCTTATGCCAACTATCTAACAGCATTGGGTCTAAAGGCATACGCAGGTAGCCGCTTAGATTGAGTTTGCTCCGGGAGGGGTGCGGGGGTAGTGTCCCGTAGTAGAAGCCCCTCCCATTCTTATGGGTATTGGTTGACAATAGGCAATACCGACTGTACAATGTAGACATACACTAAGCAGGAGCAGACAATGAGCATTAAGTTACGCAACCATATCATATACGAGATCACAGTTAATGGCCAGAGCTACATTGGTCTTACATATAAGGACAAGACAGTACTGCATAGCCTGCAACGCCGTGCCCACAAGCACTACTACCGCGCTACTGTAGAGAACAAGGACTGGCTCTTGTGCCAAGCATTGCGTACACTGGCTAGCAAGCATGAGATAGACATCCGTCCACTGGAGATTGTTCGTGGCAAGGAAGCGGCTCACAAGCGTGAGCGTGAGTTGATTCGCGAATTGGATCCATATCTGAACAGTGATAAAAGAGTTCGTGGTGGTGTGGTGGCATAGACAATATGGTGGTGGGTGGTGGCTATATAGCGCAACTGTTGTATTTTTGCAACAAGCGCAAGCCCTAAAAATTCACACCATAGTGGTTAGAAAGTGGGTGCCCCAGAGAAAATCACTATTTAAAAAAACTGCGCTATAATTTTTTACTGTACAAAGACCCTTCGGTCCCTAAACTATAATCCACTATAGACTACTATAATTCTCTATAATCCCATATAAAGAACTGTACGAAGTACGAACGAGCTAGGCTCGTTCCCCATACTGCTATATACAGTATGCTCTATCAATACTACGTTTTAACCCGCGACTTACACTATATAACAGTGGGCCGTTGGATCGCCCACAATAACATTAAGCATGAAGTACATTTAAACCGTACACGCTTTTGGATCCCAGAAGGCCCACTATTGACCGAATTCTTACTACGTTGGAGAGATGTTTGTGCTCCAGTAGAGGACGATTCTGTAGTATAGCGTAAATAGTACTATGATTTGTTGGGAGCGATAACATGTCACACCATTTATTATGTTATACAAGCATTGCGTTAGGTCTAGTCACTGTATACTGGATCTGGGACTATTATAAACAGTTCAGCAAGAAGCAAGACGCAGTTTAAAAATTTTTTGCGCAGGAAAATTTTGGCCCTGTAGACCCCTTCTGCTATATACTTTAAAGAACTTTATATAGCATGAATATACCTTTACCTTCCGACGACCTTACTACTATAGATATCATTGTGTACTTAGAATGGTTGTTAGAGCTATTAAGTACGTAGATAACTGTGTAGGAAATCTGCGCTACCGTTTTGCGCTGGCGCTTCGCGCTTCGCGCACTCTTAGAATCATCCGGGCCGATGCGCCGGTAAAACCTAGATTGTGTGGTAAATACATCTAGCAAAGGACTTATACAAATGGCCATTAAACAGGAACGATTACTAAGATTGTCGCCCACAGTAGATTCAGTATTGGATCGTAAAAGAGGTATTAGAGGCGACATATACTATGACGATACCAATCGTGTACTACGCATATTTGACGGTGAGCTGTTGGGTGGCTACGAACTGTTACGTGCAGATTTAGAAAACATTGATGTAACAATCTTAAACAGCAAGTTGACCAACAGCGCCGTTACATTTGGATCTACTACAGTCAGCTTGGGTGGTTCTAGTGCAACACTGGCTGGACTAACTTCGGTCACAGCCACTACTTTTAATGGTGCGCTAACAGGTGCAGTAACTGGTAACGTATTGGGCAATTTAACTGGAAATATTACCCTTGATGGGGTTACCAGTACAGGGGCAACCGGCACAGGACAAATTGTATTTGACACTGAGCCTACAATCACAGGAGCTAGTCTGTCAAATGTTGCAGGCATGAATTTTGCCGCAGGTGTAACAGTAAATGAGTTTAGCTCAGATGCAACATTGGCTGATAACAGCACTAGTACAGTTCCCACAGAATCAGCAGTCAAAGGCTATGTGGACTCACGTAATTTTTATTTGGGTACTACTAACATTGCCATTACTCGCACAAGTGCTGGTCAAACATTAACTGGTATAAGCATTGACGGTAATGCTGGCACAGTTACTAACGGCGTATATACCAATCAATCATACTCTAATCCAACTTGGATTACCAGTTTGGCATTGAGTAAAGTTGGCTTCACAGCTTCAAACAGTTTTACCTACAATGCTACCGCAGGCACAGCATTAGCC
>JBPCSW010000014.1:0-7638 GCA_051006675.1 Fluviibacter sp. | reverse complement strand
GCCAATAATCAGCGCCAGCAGAATGACCGTTTCGAACACCGTCAAAATCAACTGCGTGTAGCTTGAATGTTTAATACCCCGAGTCACCACCAGCGTCACGGCGGTCAACCATAGCGCTGCAGTACCAGCCACCCAGTGCGTACTCTCTACCAGATTCGGCGCGAGCAATACCAGCGTTGAGGTGGCTGCCGGTATGGTCGCCGACACCATAAAAAACACCGAGGCCACCAACAGGCCCGAGCCCGAAAAGAAACCCCAGCGCGGGCCAAACACCTGACCGACCCACGCATAGGCAGCACCAGCATTCGGCGTTATCTTGCTCAAATGAATAAAGGCCAGCGTAATGCCGAACATAATCAAGCCGCAGTACAAAATACTGCCCACTGACAAAACGCCTACTGCAGCTACAATGGTTGCGGTTGTAACGGCGACGCTAAATGCTGGCGCCGTTCCAGCCACACCCATAACGATGGACTCTAAGGTACCGAGCGAGTCCTTAGCCAACTCCGTGCGCTTGGGCACCCCGCTACCTTGAGAACCATCGACTGTCACGTAAAGATAGACTTACTTAGCTGCCCTACCGCATGGAAACTTAGTCGAAAGAAAACGGAGAATCGTTTCAGCAGCAGGTGCCTTCGCCGCTTTAGGGTTAGCATCTGCCCAAGCTACATATTCCTGAATCACTTCTTTACGCGGTTGTGCAGGTTGCTTGATGCAAATGGTATTCGGTGCAAATTTGGGGTGGCGCGTCACCAGATACGTGTCATAGACAGCCTGGCCATAAATTTCACACGTTACAAACGCGCTACCATCTGTGCTCTTACAGTAGCTCATCAGCTCTTCCGTGCTAATAGCATTGGCGGCCTGCGCGCCCATTGAAAAACCCATTGCCATGGTTGCAACTGAGGCTGCAATGATCAATTTTTTCATGATTTATTCCTTAAATTGTTCAGATAATTAATTCAAAATCTGCGAGCGCTTTAGCGACGTCCACCACCGAAGTGGCCACCACCGCCGCCGCCAAAGCTGCGGCCACCACCACCGAAACTTTTGCTGCTGCCGCCACCGCCAAAGCTCTTACCACTATCAAAACGGGCGCCGTGCGTATCACCAAAGCCGCCTGGATCTCGACCAAAGCTGCTATCGTGGCCTGCACGATCGCCGCTCATACGATCAGTTCCAGCGCGATCACCACCTCGGTCACCATTCATGCGGTCACCACCGCGATCACCGCCGTTTAGTCCATCACGCTGCATACTCTGGCGTAGCTGATCACGCTGTGCATCACGGTTCGCACCACCGCCCGCACCGCTCATATTGGCATTGCGACGCTGCTGATCTGCTTGCCAGTTGCTTGAGCCACTACGACTACCGCCGCGCCAATTATTATTGGTGTTGCGGTTAAAGTTATTGAAATTATTGTTGTTCACAGTGAGCGAGTTGCCACCGCCCCAACCGCCACCACCCCAGTGACAACCGCCCCAAAGGGCCGCGCCAACGGCCATACCCACACCAAACGAGAGCAGGGCCGTGCCGGCCACATAGCCCGGTGGGTAGTATGCATAAGGTGGGTACGCCGGATAAGGCCAGCCACCATAAACCACTTGCGGGTTATAGCTAGGCACGTAAACCACCTGCGGATTAGCAGGTTGAATCACGATCGGTGCGCTACCGCCGCCCGATACAGTCTGTTGCGAATTAGATTGCAGCGCGCCAGACTGTTGTGCCTTGGCACGTAGCCCCTGAATAGCACTCATGACATCCGATTGCTGCGCCAATACCGCATTACCCAGATTCTGTGTCCAACTCAATTCCGAACCCATCATGTTCAACACCGGCGGGAACGACACCAAGGACTTCACACTGGCATCCCAGTTCTGCTGCTGCAGCGCCTGGTTCAGTGCGTCACCTTTCAGATGACTGTTCGCTTTTTGCCAGTTCGACGCTTCTGCCACTTCCAGTGGATAGGTCGAGGCCATCAGCACCTGAGACACCAGCGCATCCGGGTAAAGTGCGATCGGCGCTACCAGCGCAGAAAGCTGTGCCTGGCTCAATTGTGTCGCGCCGGACTGCTGGCTACCCTGAGCATAGGCCACAGGCACCATGGCCGGCATGGCCAGCGCTACAGACACTAAACCCACCAGCAAACGGGACGGCAGCCCCGGCTTTTTAGAAATAGACATGCGGACTCCTTTGAACATCACAATAGAGCTATTCTAACCAAAGGACAGGATAATTCAGCACCGCTTTTAGAACTAGCTATCTTTAAATTTAAAACGCGCATCAGGCCTGTGAACGTGAGCCTTGCTGCACTGAGGCTATATAGCCATTTTCATGATTGGGTTGCGCCACTGCAACACCCAGAACGGCAGTTGAGATAAGAACGATCCAGACAAATAGGTTTTTCATTTTGATGCTCCTTATGTGTCACCCTTGTATTAGGGCATGGAGTCATCTTAGGGGTCGAGAGTCTCATCAGATGAGCCTCTCGTTTTGCGTTGAAAATATTTTTTAATCGCAGTTCGTAGCGCTACCAGTATTCAAGCAGCTGGTGCCATTGAAGTTATAGGTTGTATTTCCGGTTGTTTGATACTCACTGCCGTCGGTTCCTAACACCAAGCCGCCCTCTGTCTGATATGTCGTGCCGGTGTCGCTCTGGATGGTGCTACCGTCCTGCTGATAGGTGCCACCGCCGGGTGCGTAGGTGTTACCCCCAAGGTTCTGGTACGAGCCCGCACCGCTGTCGTAGGCATTGCCATCCCCCATGCCATCCTGAGCGGGCGAAAGGCCCGAAAAAAATAATAGGCAAAGACACAGAAGATGGCATTTACGCATGGCGCCAGGGTTCCAAAAACACAAAATGTGGATAATGTACCTGTTTCTTAACGCCAAAGGCTGCGGATGCACCTCTGCCTCTCAAAAAACAAAAGCAATCTACACCGAGCCGGACTCTGTCTGGCCATGCTGATCTGCACGCAGTTTTTTGGAGTCGCCTGTGCCACAGAGGGAAGCCCTAGCGCTGTCGAAACTCTAGACACCGAAGCACCTGCTAAAAACAAACGCGATACTAAAAGCAAATCCAGCCAAAGCTTGCAAAAAGGCGCATCCGTCAAGCGCAGTAGGGTAATGCTTGCGCCCCCCGATGATGGGCCTGCAGTCACCATCGAATCCAAAGGGTTGCGGGGCAAAGCCAGTTTTTACGGCGCCAAGTTCCAGGGCCGAAAAACAGCCACGGGTGAAATTTTTAACAACAAACTATTCACCGCCGCAAGCAATCTTCTGCCACTCGGCTCTTTAGTAATTGTGAAGCGTCCAGACACCAATCTGTGCGTTGTCGTCAAAATTAATGATCGGATGCACCCGAAGCACCGCGCCCGTGTCATTGATGTCTCGCATAGCGCCGCCAAGTATCTCGACATGGTTCGAGATGGCGTTGTGAAAGTACAAATTGTGCCGATTTCTAGCAATGCGGCTCAAGGCAGCACCGTTGACTGCGCGATGGGTGGCGAACTGGAAGAAGACTGCGAGAACTGCGATTCACCGCTGCAGTTCAACAATTAACTTAGGTTTCAAGTTGCTTGATTCGCACCATGATCTCTCGGCGAACCAGCTCTAAGGCGCTCTTCATCGTAAAGAAGCGATTAGTCTCATCCGACGAAATCCAGAAGTCTCCGATCTCTGCCTCCAGCTGGTCGAGCCGCTCTAACAAATAACGCAAATCCGCCACATGCGTCGCCTCGTACATACGCTGCTCAACCATCTTGATTTCGTCATAGGCATCTGAAATCAGCATACGCGAACGAAACAACCGGTAATTAGGCACGAGCCGGAAGAACGGCAACACGACTGCCAGCACACCAAGTACTAACAACCACATGCGATCAATATAGCTCACGATCCAAAACGGCATCAGGCCAGCAAGCCACGGCTCACCTTTATCGTAATAACGCTTGGCAATCGGGCTTAATGGAATGCTTCTGTCGATATAAGCAGGAAAGGTTTCGCCTTTACCGAAGAACAAATTGTTTTCATCACCGATTTCATCGGTTGCCGCCAGAAAGAGTTGTTGAATCGCCGGGTGCATGTTTTTCTCAACCAGCAGCGTTACGGTTGATGCAATCATGTGAATATCTTCGGGCGGATCGAGTTTAATCAGATTCAGGGAGCCTCGTGGAATCACCACGGTGTCCAAATAGGGCATCCGCTTTACGTAAGCTGCAGCGTAAGCAAAATCAAATATCTTGAGTTCAGGATGTGCCAGCAAATTCTGGATCGTTGGCGAATCAAATCCATCAACAATGGCCATCGCTGTGATTTGCCCGTCAAGCAACTGTTGCATCGCTTCTGAATGAGGCAGTCGGCGGAAATTTGCATCATCTTCACGCAGATGGATGCCCCGCATCGCCAACATTTTCTTAAGTAAAAGCTCCGTACCGCTTCCTTCCAACCCGATGGCAATGGGTTTTCCTTTGAGGTAACCCAACGCATCCTGACCTTTCATCACCGGACCGCGGTAAAACAACCATAGTGGCAGGTAGTCGACACTACCCAGTGAATACAGCTCCGGATACTCCCCTTTATGGGCAATACCCCCCAACAATAAACCCGCGTTAACAGGGGACTTGCCATCGGCAGCCTCTTCCAGGCTTTCGCGCGACCCCTTCGTATTTACTAGCGTAAGCTTGACGCCTTCACGAGCAAATATTTCCCTGTAGCGTTTTCCTATGAGCTCATAAGTTGAACCGGGCTGTCCTACGGCCAGCGTCACATCTCCTGGGGGCACCGGCCGTGTAAACACGACCAGGAGCACGAGACCACTGAACAGCACCAGCAAAGATACCCACTCTTCTCGAAACAAGATACGCCAGGCGAGATGCTCTTCTTTAAGGCGGTTTTTCAGAAACCTTGCGAGGTTGTGATTGTGATTCGTGCTCATTCGCACATTGTGGCACGCGATCCAACAAAAAGGCCACGGTTTCCCGTGGCCTTGAAATGACGCTTGTGCCTATTAACTGGCAAGCACCGCTTCGATCTGGGCAAAGGTTTTGGCCACAGAATGGATCTGGGTTGCCACGCCAAGCTGGCGGGCAATTTGTGATGCCGAGAAGATGCCACGCACCATCTGACGATTCGTCAACGGATCTGCATCCACCACCAGCGCGTGGTTACGATTGTGCACCTTCAGGGTTTCAATCACATCCAGCACCTTGGCCTGAGCCACTTGCTTTAACGTCAGCACCTCAATGTCGTTCTGAGGCGTCATCACATCTTTAACGGTAATTTCGCCATGTTTCAGACCTTGCTTCTGCACACACTGCATTGGCTTTTCACCCAGAACATCCGTTGCGGTCAACAACCCCACAACATCTCCCTTGCTATCCGTAACGAGCAAAGAACGGACGCCGCGCGAGATCATCAGGTGGTTCGCATGGCTCAGTAACACATCCGATCCCACCGTAGCTGCAACAATCTGTTTCAGATCTGTCATAACTTCGATGGCTGGTGAATCTGGTGTCACGATATCTGCCTGGCTGGTCGGCAGATGAAAACCTGCGCCTTTTTCCAGTGAACTGACCTTGAGGATGATAGGACTGCCCATGCTGCTGTCTCCTTTGGTTGCCGCGGGGTTGACCCGTGTTCTTGTATGACGGCCACGTTAAGGCACGTCTTAGCTGCACTTTACTATTAAACTTATAAAATTATCCAGACAATTAATTGCTGCATTGCAACCATCCAATATGAAACGTATAAACCCAATCACAGCCCTGATCATCGTTCTCTTTGGTCTTATGCTCTGGCAAATGCACCTACAACATTGGGGAAGCTTTCTGCTTTTGGTTGCTGCCGAAGCTGCACTGATTGCTGTGCGCTCTACCGAAACAACCAAATCTAAACGGCTGTAAATCATGAATCGATTAAAACTAATTCTTCTCGGCTTTTTAGCTGCCTGGCTATTCAGCGCGTGCACAAGCCCCGCCCCCTTCAAAGCCAAACCCGTGCCAGATAGTCCGGTGGCACCCGCTTTCACCCTGACAGATCAATACGGTGCGCAACGCTCCCTAAATGACTTCAAGGGCAAAGTGGTGAGTCTTTTCTTCGGGTTCACTCATTGCCCTGATATCTGCCCGACGCACCTAGCCCGACAAGCCGAGGTGATGCGCCAGCTTGGGCCACAAGCCGAACAAGTCGCCGTGCTTTTTGTAACTTTAGATCCGGAACGGGATACGCCTGCATCGCTTAAAACCTATATGGATGCTTTTGACCCACGATTTATCGCCCTAACGGGATCATCAGAACAAACGAATAAGGTTGCCAAGCAATACAAGATTTTCTGGCAAAAAACACTTCTTCCTGATTCTGCACTGATCTATACGATTGACCACACCACCAACAGCTTCGTCATCGACCAGAAAGGGCGTTTGCGCTTAACCGTGCCCCACGAAATGCCGGCCGCCGATGTCACCCACGATCTCAAACTAATGATTGAAACAAACTGATCATGACCCAGTACACATTCACACCGCCTGCCGAAACGCTTATCCCTGTTCTTGGATCAGCGGCAAAGTTTCCGGTTCGTCGCGTTTACTGCGTTGGCCGCAACTATGCAGAGCATGCGCTCGAAATGGGGTCAGACCCGAATCGTGAACCGCCGTTCTTCTTTTCCAAACCACGGGATGCCGTTGTACCAGGCGGCCATATCCCATTCCCTCCTGCGACCAACAATCTGCAGCACGAAGTCGAACTCGTTGTTGCCATCGGCAAGGCCGGCAGCGACATCCCCGAAGCGGATGCGCTATCACACGTCTACGGCTATGCCACAGGTATTGATTTCACACGTCGGGATTTACAAACCCTGGCACGGGAAAAGCAGCACCCCTGGGAGCTAGGCAAAGGCATGGATCATGGCGCTCCGATTTCCGCCATCGTACCGTTAACACACAGCATGCCAGCCGCCGATGCGGCCATCTGGCTCAAGGTCAATGGTGAACTACGTCAATCGTCACGACTCAACCAGATGACCTGGAATGTGGCCGAGATTATCAATCGGCTATCCTACTTTTTCGCCCTGGCTCCCGGCGATCTCATCTATACGGGCACACCTGGTGGGGTTTCTACCGTGCGTGCCGGAGATTCGCTGGCATGCGGCATTGATGGCCTTCCCATACTTGAGTTGACCCTCACCAACACAAGCAGAGACACGTGAACACCCTGAGGGTGCTACGATCTGCAAATTAACTTCACAACCAGACACTTGGCATGCACTCTTTACTGACTTGGGCATTTAACGGCGCGCTGATTGCCGCTGCTGTGTTCATTCATTATGAAACGCTCTACAGCCTAGCGCGCCACTTGCCCAATCTGTCGAACGTACCACCACGTTACCGGGTATTGCTGGGTGTATTCTTCATTCTGATCGCTCACGCCGTTGAAATCTGGGTATTTGCCTTTGGCTTCTACACCATGGTGAAAAATGGCATGGGCAGCCTATTCGGTATGACAACGGCAGATCTGTTGAGTGACTGCGTCTATCTTTCGTGGATCTCATTCACGACCGTTGGTTTTGGTGATGTCGCCGCCAATGGTGACTTACGATTCCTGCCTGGCCATGAAGCGCTGACGGGCTTTGTGCTCATTACC
>JBPCSW010000013.1:0-4628 GCA_051006675.1 Fluviibacter sp. | reverse complement strand
ATCGTGGGCCGTGAGTTTCACGCCGACGGCCCGATTGATGAGGCGCGGCGGCAGCTCATCGAAGATGAGGCGGTGCATAAAACAGAGGTGTTGACAGGGGCTAAACAATAGGCTTTTATAAAGGGGTGCTGTGACGGCACGCTGACAGAAAGGTTTCACTATGAAGCACGCAGGTTATGTAATCTATGACGGCCCCTCAATGATTGACGGGGAGCGCATTGTTGTGATCGTGACGGGGCTGACCGGCAGCCGGAACGTCAAGACGGGCAAGATGGTGCAGACGTATATCATCCGGCCCGATATGCATCCGCTCGAGGCGGTGCGTCGTGGCGCTGATCGCTCCATCTGTGGCGATTGCGTCCATCGGGGTGACGGCACCGGCGAGGGCCGGTCATGCTATGTGACGCTGATACACGGGCCGCGCGTAGTGTATGACGCCTATGTGAGGGGCATCTATCCGATGGCGACGGCGGCGGACGTGGCTGAGATTGTGGCCGGTCGCATGGTTCGGCTTGGCACGTATGGCGATCCGGCCGCTGTGCCGCTGGCCCTATGGGAGACGCTGATTGCGAAGGCTGAGGGATGGACGGGATACTCGCATCTCTGGAGGACGGCTGATCGTGGCTGGTCGCGTCTGGTGATGGCATCGGCGGACTCGCAGATGGATGCGAAGGAGGCATGGCTGCGAGGGTATCGGACGTTCCGTGTCGGGGCCGAGCCTATGAAGGGGCGCGAGGTGAATTGTCCGGCTTCGAAGGAAGCTGGAGAGCGCACGCAGTGCATTGCTTGCAAGCTATGCATGGGCAGCACGTCGAAGGCGCCGGTGAGCATACAGATCGCACCGCATGGGGCTGGTGCAGTGAATTATAGGGAGGCAGCATGATGGCTGAGTATACGAAGGGGCCTTGGCAATTGGATAGCGAGTCGCTGCGTGGCGACAGTTACACGGCGATCAATGGCGAGGGCTGGGATGAACTGGCGACGGTCGTCACCCGCATGAAATTGGAAACGAAGGATAGCGCCGAAGGGCTCGCGAATGCACGGCTGATTGCGGCGGCGCCTGAATTGCTGGAGGCGCTGGAGGGTATGGTCGCAATGTTTGCAGATCATGCTCAGTATGATGAGGACGGACATGAGATTGCCGCTGTGACTGTGGCGCAGATGGCAATTGCGAAAGCGAAGGGACAGGCATGATGCAGATACGGGTGACGATTGAGGCAGTGATTACCCTGCCGGAGGGCACGAGAGTGCCGGAGAGTGGCCGGGCGTTTAGCCTGCCGAGCGGAGACTGGGTGAAGCCTTGGATTGTGCTGGAGATGAACGACGAGGTGGACATGGCGCTAGGCGCGATGAACGAGGCCGGTGTCGGCATTACCGAGACGGAGATTCATTGGTTTGAAGAGGAGGCAGCATGATGGAGCATCGGGTTATTTTATATCGCGGCAAGGACGAGGCCGCGCGGTTTCAGTATGGCATCCACGCGCACCATGCAGCGAAGGCATTGAGCGCGGAGGATGAGGAGCAATGGCGGGTGGTGGACACGCGACCGACGCATAAGCCTATGACGCTGCGCTATCAGAGAGGGGAATTTATCAATGAAGCAGTTTGATTTCACGCTAGGCTTTGCGGTGATGGCCGCGAACGAGATCGATGCACGGGTGAAGCTGAAGGAATTGCTCATGGCGATCAGCAAGGACGAGATCCTGAAGGCGATGCGCTTGGTGAAGGAGGAAGGTGAATGACGGAAGACGAACTGACAGGCGACGATGCGCGTGAGGTGCTGGCTGCGCTGGATAATCTGGTCACGTCAATAGACGAGAACGTGAGCGGAGACTTCAGCGAGGACATCGATCAATCCCTTTGGGATGATTACGGAAAGGCGCTGAATGTCCTGCGGGACTACGGCATCCGCGAACAATTGAAACCTATATACCGGAGGACTTTGAAATGAAGCAGATGCAGAAAGCATACGAGAAGATCAGGTCGCACCTGATCGAGCAAGGGCGACCAGCATCGGACGCAATGACGGGGTCATGTTTCTATCGGCATCCAGACGGTTTGATGTGCGCGGTCGGGTGCATGATCACTGACGATGTATACCGGCCGTCTCTGGAGGATTGCACGGTCGATGACGTGGGGGTGCGGCTTGCGCTGGTAAAATCTGGCTGGCCCATGACACCAGAGGGCTTCGAGATGTTGCACGATATGCAATCATACCATGACAAATGGAAGGTCGGCGATGATGACGGGCTGCGGTTTGTGATCGAGCAGATCGACAGAGTCGCTGAGGAATATAAATTGGAGGTGGTGAAATGAAGAAATGGATTGCACTTAATCTGTTCCGCATGGCTGTTAAGATTGACTTCGGAACGGTCACGGAAGAGGCGAGGATTTTGGTGTTCATCGCGGACCTCGTGGATGAGATGCGGGCACCCCCGAAGAAGCGCGGTCGCCCATTGGGCAGCAAGGATAGCGTCGGCCCGAAGAAGGTTGGCCGTCCGCTGGGCAGCAAGGATAAGCAGCCGCGCAAGAGCAGTAAGACGCCGGCATGACGCAGCTATTCTGGCTGGCCGTTCTGGCTGTCGGCGTCTGGGCTATATGGATTACGATTAAGGAAGCGAGATGACCACCAGCATAGCGAAGACCAAGACCGGATGGCAGGGCAACACCCGCATCGAACTGGATGGCGGCAGGGTGCTGTGCATTGTCACGATGAAGGATGATCGAGGCGGTCTGGAGACATCGGCAGATGTCCGCAGGGTGACGCGCTCTCAGAGCCATGTGGTCGAGACGTTTTCGCGGCACGATTATCGCAAGCGTATGCTGTGGTGGAACGTGCGCGTGACCGAGAAGCAGGTGCGTGCGCAGCACAGTCAGGCGATGGACATGGTCGATGCGATGCTTGCTGAGATCGATCAGCATTACGGTGTTGACAAGGGATAAACACGACGGCAGTATTGATGGGTGCTGTGACGGCACCGAGGAGGAACCAATGGATACAGATGAACGATACGTGGTGCAGCAGATCGTGAACCGCGCGCTCGACAAGGGCTACCTGCTGAGCGTGTACGATGGCGAAGAGTATGCCTTGAAGGATAGCACGGATGCCGAGGAAGTGATGAGCCAGCTAGGCCATTGCGATGAGGAATGGCTTGGCGTTTGGACGCCGACCGGAGAGCGCCGCATCGGCACGATCTTTCTGGTGTACGGCAACGACGCCGACGAGGTGGTGTGCGACTGCACTGACAAGCCTGAGATACTGGAGATTGTAGGATGACGACTGAATACCGGAAAGAAATAATCCGTGACCTACGGACGTATGTGATCGACGAGTCTCTGAGTAACGCTGCGGCGGACGAGATGGAAGAGATGATGGAGGAGATCGAGCGGCGCGAGGATGATCAGGCCGCATTGCAGCGGGCGATTACGGCGCTGATCAAGATCAGTGAGCCGCGCGTGGGTGGTGGGCAATGGGCTGCGAAGGTGGCGCAAGAAGCACTGGGCACGATGACTTGTGGTGGAGAGGCAGAGGGCGACTGGGTTGCCCGCTACCACAAGGGGCAAGATCAGATCGAGAAGCTGACGGATCGCATCGAGGAATTAGAATATGCCCTGAGTCGGATGTATTCTTCATTCTATGTGGCGAAGGAAGCACTGGGAGAGAGCGCGTGAAAAGTTACAAGGATTACCTGAACATGAAGGGCATCAAGCCAATCGTTATCGAGCGGACGACCAAGGCTAAGGGCGATAAGGTTGTCGTGTCTAGCTACAAGCCTGCCGAGATCGTGCGATGATCGAGAGCGGGACATTCATCGCCCTGATCAAGCACTTCGAAACGCAGGCTGCGCTTGGCCGCGCAGTGGGTGTGACGCCGAGCGCCATCTCACAGTGGGTGCGGCGCCGCGCCATCCCTGCGGAACATGCCATCACAATCGAGCGCGTGACGGACGGCAAGTTCAGAGCGGTTGATCTGGCATGATGCTCACCCCGAGAGAGCGCCGGCGTATGATCATCGCTCAGGTGTGTGATCGTCATGGCGTTGCGGTCGAGGAGGTGATGGGCAGGAGCAGGTTGAAGCACGTCTGTTCGGCGCGCAAGGAGGCGTATGCCATGCTGCGCGAGGAGAGGCTATCCTTCCCCACGATTGGGAAGATGTTCGGCCGCGATCACACGACGGTGGTCGATGGCGTCCAGAGATACATAGGGGGTGAGCATGGCAAAAGAGAAGAAGCCTAACCGGAACCCCGTGCCAAAGGGACAGAGCAAGCTGCAAGAGGGCACGTCATGGACCGACCCAAGGATGACGCAGCATATCCAGTCGTGCATCGAGGGATCGAAGCTGTTGTGCGCAGCTATCCTGAGGACAGGCAAGACCCATCGAAAGATGGAACCGTGGGAGCAGGTCGAGGCGAGGCGCTATGCCTATGGCCCCGATCTCATTGATAAGAGGACAGGTAAATGAAGAAGATGATTATCGCAGTCGCACTGGCTGCAACGACGACGCCGGCGCTTGCCTATGGCATGACGTATTTCCTCACGGCACAGTGGGTTGATCGTGGCAATCGGTTCTGCCGCTATCAGAACGGCACCGTGATGAACGTGGGCGTGAGCCTGTGTCCGTTGAGCAT
>JBPCSW010000012.1:0-2520 GCA_051006675.1 Fluviibacter sp. | reverse complement strand
GCGCTATATGACAGAAATGGTGGCGCCATTGTGATCGAATTTGTTAATGGGGAAACACAAGTCTACGAGAACCTCGCCGGCGTCATGACGAATGCCCCAGCGTTCCCCTGGCATGTGCGCAACATGGACAACTATGCATTTTTGACGAATATTGACAAAAATGCAGGTAAATTCAATAACTTGAACGTGACCGCCCCAGATGCCGGCAATGCCTTGGTAGCGCTTCCGTCGACTCAAACGGCTCCCGGACGATTCGTGAAAGCTGCGTATTACTCAAACTATGCCTACAAAGCCAAAGCCCCTGACGAAGCGATCAAAACACTCTCGCATGTCATGAATAACTTTGATCGAGCCAAAAACATGGCTGTCGATAAAGAGCAAGCCAGCAAGTCGGCCAAAGCTAACTCCTCATCCGAAGTGACGTTCTTTACAGCTATGAAAGATTTGAATCAGGGTCATTTTTACATTCGCACCATCAACAGCATCAATTTCACAAAATTTGATATCAACAAACTGAGCGCGCTGAAGAGCACCAAAGTTGTAACACTCCAGGGTGTTGACGCCAATACCAGCCTCGACGGCACCGATCTATTCTTGAAATAACACAACACACCTAGGAGATACAGATGCACAGCAAGAAACTAAAATCTCTCATTTCAACCCTCGTTGCCTCAATCTATCTGGTTACCGCAAGTGGCGCCACGCAAGCATGCACCACTCTGTTAACTACTGACACCCAAGGCAATGCGTATCACGGTCGTGGCCTGGAATACCCTTACCCGCTGCCATTTTCGATGACCTGGATGCCTGCTGGCACCCACATAGAGTCTGCAACGCCATCAGGCAAGCAAGGCGTCACGTTTGACACCAAATACGCCATCATCGCCATATCAGCTCCGGCAGTCCCCAATACCAAACAACCCTACATTGCTCAAGGTGCCAACGATCAAGGTCTGAGCTTTTCATCGAACCAACTCAATGGCTCAAGCACGCCCCCTGTAGGGAATGATCCAAGCAAAATATTGTCAGCTAATGATCTTGGCGCCTGGATTCTAGGCAACTTTAAGACGGTTGCCGAGGTAAAAGCAGCGATGCAGAGCGACAGCACCGAATTTTGGCTACCAAAGGTGCCATTAGATAACAATGCACCGCTTCCTCAGCACTTTGCCGTATTTGACAAGAAAGGCAACGGGCTTGTTATTGAATTTTTCGATGGCAAAAAAAATGTGTACGACAACCCGGTGAATGTTCTTACCAACAATCCACCATTCCCTTGGCATCTTGAGAACCTGAACAACTACACATTTTCTAATGTAGACAAAAACACAGGACAACTGGGCAAGCTGAAGCTGGCATCAGCCGATGCTGGCATTGCCTTAACCGCTCTACCTTCTGCGCAGACGACCCAAGGTCGATTTGTCAAAGCGGCTTTCTACGCAAACTATGTCCGCAAAGGAAAAACACCGGGTGAGGCCATTAATCAATTAGCGCATATCCTGAACAACTTTGACCGTCCGCTTGATCTCACTATGGACCCCCCGGGCGGCCTGGGTGACGGCACACGGAGCAATAAAGTCTCTTCAGAAAGTACTTTGTGGCTGATCATGCATGACCTATCACGGAACCTGACCTATTTCCGGCACTATGACGCTATTAACTGGTCTGTCGTCGACATGAGCCAGTTTAAGACACTCAAAACTGTCAAGTCGGTTCCGGCAGATCAAATCGTTATGGGTGGCGACAATGCCTTCACATTGTTTTCAAAATAAACTGTTATAGACTGACGAACAAAACCACCAAACGGTGGTTTTGTTTATTTTGGAATAGTTAAACAATATCCAGAATGATGGCGTACGTCAGCTCACTACACTGCATCACATGTCGATTCGGATTTTTCTGGGCGATTGGGTGCGCATTTCTTTCCCCCGCTTGCGCGGATGATGGCAGCACCATGACGCCGACTGCTCAGGTCGCTCAAAAAATCATGGCAAAGCTGCACCCAATGGTTCAGTTGCCCTTGTCGTACAACTACAACCAAAACCGACAACCCAATCAGAACTACACACAGGCTCAGTTTCAGTTTGACCCGGTTATCCCGATTCTCACCAGCGAACGTACGGGCTTCATTCTGAACCCGATGTTCACAGACAACATCAACGCCCAGAATCAACAGACACGCAATCAGGCAACCCCGTTGCAACTAGCGACTTACTTTGCCAGAACGGATACAGACGTCCTCTATGGCCTCGGTCCCTTTATTCAGATGCCGACAGCTAATACCTATGGTGGATCACAACAAACTGGTCTGGGGGCATCGTACGGCTTGATGTACCAACCCAAGCACTGGGTCATTGGCGCCATTGGTTATAACGCCTGGGGTGTTGGCAACAACAGAAGTTCTGGCACGGCCAACGTTTACTTCGTCAACCCAACCATCTCTTACACCTCGGACAACGCCTGGACCTACAACCTGCAAGGGTGGGTTAACGGCAATCCGACCAACGGCAAAAGCAACAACAC
>JBPCSW010000011.1:0-2993 GCA_051006675.1 Fluviibacter sp. | reverse complement strand
CTTTCACTTTGCCGCCGGTGGCGTGATACTGCGCCAGAGCTGCTTCGGCTTCGGCCAATGCTTTTTCGGCGATGCTGCGCGGGTCATATCCGGCAATCGCATCAGCCAGGTTAGCTTCGACGGTCAGGCGGCCAGAAGCGACGGTAATGCGCTCGGTAGCGCTAGTGAGTACGGCCTGCCAGGCATAGCTGCCAGCGCTAAAGCTTTCAGTTTCAGTCAGGCCGATGGTTGTTTTCCAGCCGCTCCCCTGGGCGACACCAGTCAGCGTAACGGGCGCAACCGGACCGGCAATGATGTAGGCCAGACCATAAGCGCTGCTGCCATAGGTGGTGCCGTTGATGGTGATCGGCTGATCGATCCATTGGCAGGTATCACCAGCCCGAAAGCTTTCTGGAATGTTCATCATTTTGCAGTCCTCATAGCCTCGGTTAGCGCCTGACGGAAGATTTGAAGAAATTGCGTGCTGTAAACACGCTCACCAATGCCGAAGAAATCCAGCCTTGGTTTGTATTGCGGCATTGGCACATACAGAAATAACGGGACGATTGCTGAACCAGTTGAGAAGTTGACGCGCTTCCAGATGCCCATTGGCTGGCCACCGTTTGGCGTCCCAGCAAAATAGGCATACCCCTGCTTTTTATTGACTCTGCCCTGCTTGCGACGGTCTACCGGGCCAACGCTGCCGTTACCGAATGACTTGAGATAACGCAGGATCTGCAACATCTGGCGCCCATTGACGTTTCCGTTGGCATCCAGTTCGATGTACTTGGTTGGCACTACAGCCATCCCTTGCGGCATCAAACCTCGGAGCTGGAGGGCTTTTTCGAAGCGTTTGTACTTACGCGGACCGCCCTGTACTTCAGGAAGCGTCCAGTTTTCTGGCGAAGGTCCAGATCCTGCAGTGTTCTTAACCCAGACCCGTGCGGACAGTGTCCGCTTAGTGGCCGGTTTGATGTACAGGCTATTCAGCGTCCATCTGGTAGGCCGGTCAAATACCCGTTCCATTTCAGCCACAATTGCCGACTTTGTTGCCTGGGCTGTTTTGGTCAATGCCTTTGCTGTGGCAAATGGCACCTGATCTAGCCGGATCTTATCCATCGAGCGCAATACATCACGCAAGTTGTCTTTGACGATCAACTGCATAATCAGGCGCCCTGCCCATAAAAAAACCCGGCTGCGAACAGTCCGGGCCTTGTGCTATCGCCGTCTAGTGACAGCAACAGCAATTTATCGAATTAGGTCGGATTTTGGATACTTGCCTGCCTGTTGTCAAAATAAATCGGTTTTTACCGTAATAAATCGATGCAGCCCTATCTGTACGCGGGATTGAGTGGCAAACACCCCCCCCCTTTCGATCAGTCATCTGATACCAGTGCCAGCCAGACTTTTCTGCGTGCTTCGTTCAGATACTGGCTGGCAGTTCGGTGGCTGCAACCGAGTTTTACGCCAAGATCGCGCACCGAACATGGCCTTTTGTAAAACTCGTTGAGCGTTGCCCGAAAAATTACGGGCAGCGTCTGAACCGCGTTATCAACGGCCTGCATATCGTCATCTGTAATACCAACCGGTTCTGAAGCGCCAAATCCTTTGCCGAATCGTGCTTCACGGAACATGGGTGATGTGCTGGCAAAACCAATTGCCCGACTTTCAATGCGCACTGCCCATTTGCCCCAGGCTGATAAGAGCACCTCGACGTTGGATGTCTGCATAGTTCCTCGCTACCAGTTGCTGGCAAAGCCGCCGGAGCGGCGCTTGGCAGGCATGGTTGAGTTGGTTTTGACAATGGGTTTATCTTCAGAAGCATCTGGAGCCGGTGCCGCTTCTGGTTTTGCTTCCGGCTCAATCATGGCGGTGCGCTTTACCCAGTCTGACTGGCGCCATTTGTGCAGGTAGAGTTCCGGATGGTGGCTGGCGGCAATAGCATAGACGCGGGTATCCAGCGGCTCGTTACGCTTGCCTTTTTTAAGCTCCCAGCGGTTTTTGCGCGGGTTATAGGTTTCTGATACCAGCCCATCAAAATACTTCGGCTCTAGCTCGGTCGAGAAGTGCATCTTGCGCTCGTCTGGATCTTTGTCGGCATCTCCATTGAGCCTGGCATAGATCAGGTGTTTTGCCGTGTCGGTGCCGACGGTGTAGAGGGCAACGCCTTTTTTGATGGTCTGGCCGCGCCAGTTAACATCCTGGTGACTTGGCTTACCGAGGATGGTGCGCCCTGACTGGCTGGCGCCCTTGATGGCCATGCAGCGCCGTACGCGTTGGCTGCGCACAAAGGCATAGACCGCGTGTGTGTGGTGGCCTCCGGTATCAATGGCGCTGGCTTCAATGCGCAGCGCCCGGCCAAATGTGTTGATGAATTCGGCATTGAGATAATCAGCCAGCGCGTCCCAGACTTGCTGCTCTGCCGGGTTTCCTGGAATAACGTGGTAGTCAATGACCCACTCTTTGTCACCCATGCCAAACCCGACAATCTGGATCTCCAGACGGTCATCCTGCGTATCAATACCAGCGGTAAGCACCAGGCATCCCATTGGTACTGTGCGCAATTCGTAGGGTTCGGCTCGGGCAATCAGGGTGTTCGGTTTCAGATCATGCGATCGGTCTGCCCACGTTTCACCCAGGCGGGTATTAACGAAGCGCATCAGTTTTGACGGATCATCCTGCGCTTCGATCCATTCGTCAGCCAGTTCTGCCCAGGATAGGCCAAGGCCGATTGGCGAGTACAGCGCATTGATGTGATACGAGCGCCACAGACCTTCCGGGTTATGTGGCACCCAGCGGCCCCCAGACATAATTCCTGCCTTTTGGTATTCGCTGATTTCGCCGCCGCAGTGCTCGCATACATACCAGGCAGCCGAGCAGCGGCGTCCGTCTTTTTTCCAGCGCAGGTTTGGCCACTTCAGGTGCTGCAGTTCGTCGCAGTGCGGACACGGGATCATAAAGCGGCGCTGGTCACCCAGCTCGAACTGCTCTTCTATCCGGCTGGCGTCTTTCAT
>JBPCSW010000010.1:0-13919 GCA_051006675.1 Fluviibacter sp. | reverse complement strand
GCTTAACGTCAACCGGTATGAATCTGGAAGGGCTCGACCGACATCACCGACTACTGGATAGTTACCGGAAGTTGCACAAAGCGCGTGGTAAGGCTGCAGGTTTAGGCAATTAGGGTTAACGTCATGCCCGCCCTCAAAATCCTCAGCTTCATCCCGCCGATGACGCAGCTCAATACGCCGTATCCATCTACGGCGTATCTGACGGGTTTTTTGCGCTTGCAGGAGTTTGATGCCACGCAGGATGACCTGGCGCTCAGACTAGTGCTGGCGCTCTTGTCGAAGCAGGGCCTGGCTGATATCCGGTCAGCTGCATTGGCGCAGACCGAAGAGGCGCGCAGTGCCAGCGTAAATTATTTTCTCGATTATTTCGATCGGTACCAAAGGTGCGTTGAACCGACCATCGCCTTTTTGCAGGGTAGGGATACCACGCTGAGTCATCGTATTGCCAGCAGGGGCTTTCTGCCGGAAGGCCCACGCTTCAGTGCGCTGGATGCCTACGACGATGAATCGGGTGATCCGCTGGGCTGGGCATTCGGCGCGCTGGGCACTCAGGATCGGGCACGCCATTACGCCACGCTCTATCTGAATGATCTGGCTGATGTCATCCGTGATTGCGTGGATGAGCGCTTCGAGTTCGTGCGTTATGCCGAATCGCTGGCTGCCAGCCAGCCCAGTTTTGACCCGCTGGCTAGGTCATTGGCGGCAGCACCCACCCTGGTTGATAGCACTTTGGATCAGATTGCTGCTGAAGCCATCGAACTCGAAAAGCCTGACCTGGTGTTGTTATCTGTGCCTTTTCCCGGCAGCGTTTATGCCGCCTTTCGCATTGCACAAACCATCCGGCGCGTCGCCCCGGCCGTACGCATCGTGCTGGGCGGTGGCTTCGTCAATACCGAACTCCGCGAACTGAGCGACCCACGTGTCTTTGATTTTGTGGATTTCATCACGCTGGATGCGGGTGAGCGTCCGGTACTGGCTATCATCGAACACCTGCAAGGCCAGCGTTCGGCAGATCGCTTGGTACGCACTTTTGTCCGCGACCAAGCAGGGCAGGTGCAGTTCATCAACTGGCTAGAGCCCGATATTCCCTTTGCCGAAATCGGTACCCCCACGTGGGACGGTCTACCGCTCAAACGCTACCTGTCGCTACTCGACATGCTCAACCCCATGCATCGGCTTTGGAGCGATGGGCGCTGGAACAAACTCACCATCGCCCAGGGCTGTTACTGGAAGAAATGTAGCTTCTGCGACATCAGCCTGGATTACATCTCGCGATACGAAACTGCCACGGCTGAGCTGCTGGTAGATCGCATTGAGCAGATTATTGCCGAGACCGGAGAAACAGGGTTTCACTTTGTTGATGAAGCTGCACCGCCCAAGATTCTGAAATCGCTGGCCGAAGAACTCATCCGTCGTAACGTGCAGATCTCCTGGTGGGGCAATATCCGCTTTGAAAAAACCTTTACCCCCGAGTTAGCCGAACTGCTGGCCGATAGCGGCTGTATTGCCGTGTCGGTAGGGCTGGAAGTGGCCTCCGACCGGCTGCTCAAACACATGAAAAAGGGCGTGTCTGTGGAGCAGGTCGCACAGGTTACCCGCGGCTTTGCCGATGCCGGTATTCTGGTGCATGCCTATCTGATGTATGGCTTCCCTACGCAAACGGTGCAGGACACAGTAGATGCGCTTGAATATGTGCGCCAACTGTTCAAAAACGGCTGCATCCAGAGCGGCTTCTTCCACAGGTTTGTCTGTACCGTGCATTCACCCGTCGGTATGAATCCGCAGGATTACGGGGTTGAGCTCGTGCAGCTACCGCCCACCACTTTTGCCCGCAATGATGTGGGATTTATTGACCCTACGGGTGTCGATCATGATCTATTAGGGCAGGGACTCAAGAAAGCCATCTATAACTTCATGCATGGCATGGCCCTGGATTGGGATGTGCGCGATTGGTTTGATCTGCCTAAAGGCCAACTACCCAAAACGAGTGTTCCCCGTCAGAAGATTGCCCGGGCACTGGGCTTCATCTAGCATTTAGTTCGTTATGCCTCGGGCAGCTCACGAGATGGTCGTTAACCATCCCTGAGGCCTGCATAAAGGCGTAACAGATTGTAGGCCCAACAAATTTGAAACCGAGTTTTTGTAGTGCTTTGCTCATGGCAACGGCTTCAGCTGTGCTGGTGGGCACTTCAGCCATGTTTTGCCAATTGTTTTTAATGGGTTGGCCATCGACAAACTGCCAGAGAAAATCACTGAATGATTGGCCGTTCGCTGTGAGCGTGAGGTAAGCCTGAGCATTCTGAATCGTGGCGGCCACTTTGGCACGGTTACGGATAATGCCGGGGTCAGCAAGCAGTGCCGCGACTTTGGCCTCGTCGTAGCGGGCAATGACTTCGGGTTTGAAGCCATCAAATACCAGCCGGTAATGTTCACGCTTTTTAAGTACGGTAGACCACGATAGCCCGGCCTGTGCGCCTTCAAGAATGAGCAGTTCGAATAGTGCGCGATTATCCCGCAGCGGTACGCCCCATTCTTCATCATGGTACTGGCGGTATAGGTCAAAGCCCGTGCACCATGGGCAGACTGATTCGGTGTTACTTGAGCGTGGTGGCATAAATTTCCGGGTCAAAGCCCACCAGTAGTTTCTTGCCCGTATCCAATACGGGGCGCTTGATCATGCTGGGGTATTGGATCAACAAGCGGTGTGCTTTGGATTCATCCACATCAGCACGTTCTGCATCAGTCAGTTTCTTCCACATCAGGCCACGTGTGTTGAGTAGCTTTTCCCATCCGGCGCGTTTGAACCAGTCTGGTAAATGTGTTTCAGCCACGCCGGCCTTCTTGTAATCGACGAAGGTGTAGGCAATGCCATTTGTTTCGAGCCAGGTGAGGGCCTTCTTCATGGTGTCGCAGTTCTTGATGCCGTAGACGGTAATCATGAGATTTCCTTATTTCTTCATCTTGGCAAACGCAGCGGCCATGGCATTGTTTGGGGGCGGGGCGCTTTGTCGCTGGGGCTTGTGCTGCATCGGCGGACGTTGCTGGCTGCGGTTGGCAGCGGGTGCATCGTGACGTTCACGTTTAGGTGTTACATCGTCGGTTAGGCGCATGGTGAGCGCAATCCGCTTACGCGGCAGATCGACTTCCAGAACCTTAACGCGTACAACCTGACCGGCTTTAACCACCTCATGTGGGTCTTTGACAAAGGTGTTGGAAAGGGCGGAGATATGGACCAGGCCATCCTGATGCACGCCAATGTCGACGAAAGCACCAAAGGCGGCGACGTTAGTGACGACGCCTTCGAGTAGCATGCCGGGAACCAGATCTTTAACTTCTTCGATGCCATCAGCAAAGCTGGCGGTGCGGAATTCCGGACGTGGGTCTCTGCCCGGTTTTTCTAGTTCCTTGAAGATGTCCTGTACGGTCGGCAGGCCGAACCGGTCATCGGTGTACTTGGCGGCGCTTAATGAACGTAGAACGCTGTTGTTACCCATGATGGATTTAATGGGTTGCTTCAGATCCGCAATCATCTTCTCGACCACCGGGTAGGCTTCCGGGTGCACCGACGACGCATCGAGTGGGTTTTCGCCATCACGAATACGTAGGAAGCCGGCCGCCTGCTCGAAGGTCTTGTCGCCCAGTCGTGGTACTTGCAGTAGTTCCTGACGCGTCTTGAACGCACCATGCGCATCCCGGTAGCTAACGATATTGCTGGCCAGGTTGCTGTTCAGGCCGGAGATACGTGTCAGTAACGGGGCAGAAGCGGTGTTGACGTCAACACCGACGGCGTTAACGCAATCTTCCACCACGGCATCCAGGCTGCGTGCCAGTTTGAGCTGGGATACATCGTGCTGATATTGGCCGACGCCAATCGACTTGGGTTCAATCTTGACCAGTTCGGCCAGCGGGTCTTGTAGACGACGGGCAATGGATACGGCACCACGTAGTGATACGTCCAGTTGCGGGAATTCCCGGGCGGCCAGTTCGGAGGCAGAGTAAACCGAGGCACCGGCCTCGGAGACAACGATCTTCGTCATCTTGATATCCGGGAATTGCTTCATCGTGTCGATGATCAGCTTGTCGGTTTCGCGGCTGGCGGTGCCGTTGCCGATAGCGACTAATGTGACCCCGTGCTTCTTGGCCAGTGCCGCAATGGTGGTCATGGATCCGGCCCAGTCACGGCGTGGCTCATGCGGGTAGATCGTTTCGGTATCGAGCAGCTTGCCGGTGGCATCAACAATGGCAATTTTGCAGCCCGTACGAATGCCGGGGTCGATACCCATTGTCACGTGTTGACCAGCAGGGGCTGCCAGCAGCAGGTCTTTGAGATTTTTGCCGAAGATACGAATGGCTTCTTCTTCCGATTTCTCGCGCAGCTGACCCATCAGATCCAGTTCCAGATGCAGCGAGAGTTTCACGCGCCAGGTCCAGCGTACGGTGTCATTCAACCATTTATCTGCCGGGCGCGATTGCTGTTTGATGCCGAAGCGATTAGCAATGCGTTGCTCACAGGGGTTTGGGGCTGTTGAAGGTGTCTCCTGATCAAGCTCGCTATCAAGCACAAGCGATACTTGCAGGAAGCCCTCGTTGCGACCACGCAGCAACGCTAATGCCCGGTGCGATGGCATGCTGTTGAGCGGTTCGGAAAAATCAAACCAGTCTCGGAATTTGGCACCTTCGGTCTCTTTGCCCTCTACGACCTTTGATTGAACCATGCCGTGTTCATTCAGATACTCACGCAGTTGGCCAACCAGTTCGGGGTCTTCTGCAAAGCGTTCCATTAATATCTGGCGTGCGCCATCCAGAACCGCCTTCACATCGGCAAAGCCGGCATCGACGTTGAGGAATTTTTCGGCTTCTGCTTCCGGTGTCAGCTCGGGGTTTTCTAGCAAGGCGTCGGCTAGTGGTTCAATGCCTGCCTCACGTGCAATCTGTGCTTTGGTTCGGCGTTTCTGTTTGTAGGGTAGGTATAGATCTTCAAGGCGTTGTTTGGTTTCAGCGGCGTCGATGTCTGCCTTGAGTTCGGGTGTCAGTTTGCCTTGCTCTTCAATGGAAGCGAGGATGCTGTTGCGACGATCTTCAAGTTCTCGCAGGTAGATCAGGCGTTCTTCCAGGTGGCGTAGCTGGGTATCATCGAGGCCGCCAGTGACTTCTTTACGATAACGCGCAATAAATGGAACGGTCGCGCCTTCGTCGAGGAGTTGAATGGCGGCTTTAACCTGTTCGGTTTTTACCTGAAGCTCTTTGGCAATCTGTTCATCAATAATCAGTGGCATGGATTTGTATTAATAGCAGTCGAGCATGCCGTTTCAGGCACACGGGTTGTTTCAATCTAATGCGGATTAGTTTGGTGCGTTTTCGCGTAACCACAGGCACTTGCCGCCAGACTCTTTCTGAATCTGTTCCAGCACCTTCTGATGTTCCTGTAGTTCACTATCGTCAGCGGTTTGAATGCGCAGTTGCTTCAGACGGCTTGAATCAGCATTAAAGGCAATGGTTTCGGCAGATTCTTCGAACACCATGGCAAAGCCATCCTGGCCGCGTGTCATCACCAGATAGACATCGGCTAGAAGTTCGGCGTCGAGTAGGGCGCCGTGCAGGTTGCGTTTGGAATTATCAATTTCCAGACGTTCACACAGTGCATCCAGGCTATTACGTTTGCCAGGGTAGTTATCCCTTGCCATCTTCAACGTGTCAGTGACTTTGTTGCAGAACTGGGTGACGGGTGATTTGCCCAGCAGTTCCAGTTCGGCATTCAGGAAACCGACGTCAAAGGGCGCATTGTGAATAACCAATTCAGCGCCATCGATAAAATCAAGGAAGCTATCCGCAATATCGGCAAAGCGGGGTTTGTCAGCCAGAAATTCACGGCTGATACCGTGAACCGCCTGGGCGCCTTCATCGATATCACGATCGGGATTCACATAATGGTGAAAATGACGGTTTGTCAGGCGGCGATTAACCACCTCGACGCCCGCAACTTCGATAATGCGGTGACCAAGTCGGTGGTCTAGGCCGGTCGTTTCGGTATCAAGAATAATCTGGCGCATGGTTTTCTATTCAGGTTTCAGCCTGTATTTTACAGACTTGTGAGCTCGTCGATGCCCTGGTTGGCCAGTTGGTCTGCACGCTCGTTTTCCGGGTGGCCGGCATGGCCTTTAACCCAGTGCCAGCTGACCGAGAATTTAGCTGCTAGCGCATCCAGTTGCTGCCAGAGGTCGGCGTTTTTAACTGGTTTTTTGTCAGACGTTTTCCAGCCATTACGCTTCCAGCCATGTATCCAGGATTGCATGCCTTGTTGCACGTATTTGGAGTCTGTATGAACTTCAACGGGCGTTGCGTTGTCTGGCTTAAGTGCCGCAAGACCCGAAATAACAGCCTGCAACTCCATGCGATTGTTCGTGGTATCTGGTTCCCCACCATGTAGGGTTTTTTCGTGACCACGATAGCGGAGCAGGGTGCCCCAGCCGCCTGGGCCGGGGTTGCCACGACAGGCGCCGTCGGAATAAATCTGGACTACATCAGGGGATTGGGTTTCAGGACTCATGATGAACTTTTCTGGTTCTTTTCGGCAAGCAGTGATGCCTTTGCGTTGATTTTGGAGGCGTTCGTCACCCAGCTGGGGGTGAGTAGGGTCATACCCGGAATGCGTTTGATAGCCGTAACGGCATAGCATGCGCCGGCAAATGCCCACCAGCGGTTGCCAGCAAGTTCCAGCCAGTTGAAGTGTGTGTAGGTGCTATCGTGGTTGCACGGCGGGGCATAACATCCGAAATGGCCGCGGGCCACTTCAAAGTCCAGTAATTTGAGCCAGTCTTTCAGGCGGAGTACCGAAAGATAGTTACCCGGCCAGGGGAAATTAGTCCGGTCTGGTGTGGCGAGGCGGCTCAGATAGTTTCTGACACCCCATAACGACAAAGGATTAAACCCGAGAATAATGAGCTGCCCTTCGGGACGAAGCACCCGATAGGCTTCTCTTAACACCTGGTGTGGATCAGGGTGCACTTCCAGCATGAACGGCAGAACGATAAGATCCATGCTGTCGGACTCAAAAGGCAGTGCACAGGCGTGTATTTCAACAGCCAGTGGCGTTGAACCACCCTGTCGGGTGTCTACACCATGATTGGCTGTAATACAGCGAAAACGATGCTGAACTCTGTTTGTCGCTAACAAATCCAGTGATTCACAACCCACTTGTGCCGCCTGCATTCCGAAAACATCAATAAGTAACGCTTCCGTGGTGCTCAATGCCCACTTGGCAACGTAGCGACCGGCAGGGGTTTCAAACCAGTCGTTATGAGTTGGCGGAAATAGCGTGTTTGACATCCGTAGTTGCACAGGGACAATGAGGCATCAGTTTAACGTGCATTGCGCTCATTCCATGAAGAATCCCTACCCAGTTTTTGATCACTTGGCTTTAACGGTGGTTGCCATTCCTGCGTTTGACGATAATGTGATCTGGCTCATCAAGCCAACGGATCTTGGTGTCGAAGTGAGTACATCGGTCTGTGTGGTCGATCCGGGTGATGCGGCCCCGGTGATTGATTATTGCAAGCGACACCAGCTGGTGCCGGAAAGCATTCTCTTAACCCATCACCATGCGGACCACACGGGTGGGGTGGGAGAAATATTGGCCTGGGTAAAGCAGGCATGCCAAGCCTGCGATGTTCGCGTTTATGGGCCTTTGGCCGAAGATATTCCTACCGTGAATCATCCGCTCAATGGCGGTGAAACGGTAACCATCGGGTCTGGGATTGCTGCCCGGGTGCTTTCGGTTGCAGGCCATACACGTGGTCACCTGGCTTATTTTGTTGCGAGTGAATCCGGGTGTAATCCACCGGCATTGTTTTCCGGTGATCTGCTCTTTGGTCTGGGTTGTGGCCGCCTCTTCGAAGGCACCGCGGATCAGATGTATGCAGCTCTTGGACAGGTTGTCCGACTGGATCCTGCGACACGCATTTACTGTGCCCACGAATATACGGCACTTAATTTGCCATTTGCGCTTAAGGTCGACCCGGATAATACCGAGTTGACCAAACGCGGTGAACGAATCCGAGCCTTGAGGCTAGCGGGAGAATCGACTTTGCCGCTGTTGCTGGCAGAAGAGCTGGCAACTAATCCGTTTTTACGTTCGGATCAACCAGTGTTGGCAGCCTCAGCCTGTCTTGCCGAAGAAGCTGCGCCTAATGAAGTCTTTGCGGCGTTACGCAAAATGCGCGATTGCTTCAATGGCACCTGATTGGTAATTAGTACAGCTGATACCAGGGCTTAGCGCGTTGAATGCCTTCAGTGAGGAAGCGGCTGTTCGGATAGTTGTGCTTGAGAACACGATCACTATCGTTCTGTAAATCAGGCAAACCAAGTTGGCCGTAGCTATAGCTCATTACGGCCAGGGCTTCTTCAACGGCAGGGGCGTCCGGGTAGTTGCGTACAACGTCCTGCGCGCGATTGGCCGCAGCCAGCCAGGCGCCACGGCGTACATAATAGTTGGCAACATGTAGATCATGTGAGGCGAGGGCGTTAACCAGCCAGATCATCCGTTTTGCGCCATCGTCCCGGTATTTGCTGTTCGGGAAGTTGTCGTACAGATACTTGAACGCGATGAAAGATTCGCGCATGCTTTTCGGATCCCGCTCGGTGGGATCCTGCTGCATGACGTAACCGCCATAACCCAGATCTTCGTTAAAGCCGATCATCCCCTTCAGGTAATACACATAGTCCAGGTTCGGATGGTTCGGATGTAATTTGATGAAGCGGTCGCAGGCAGCAATAGCGGGTGCGGGTTCATTCGCCTTATAGTGCGCGTAGGCCGTTTCGATTTGTGCCTGTTGCGCATAAGTGCCATAAGGGTAACGCGCTTCCAGTTTTTCGTAGAACTTAATGGCTTGCTCGTAGTTGCCTTCGTCCAGGGACTCTTTCGCCGTGGTGTAAAGCTTGTTGGCCGACCAGCCCTTGGTCGGGTCCGTATCTTCCTGAAATAACGCGCAACCACTCAGAACGCTCAAGGTGAGTCCGAGTAGTACAAAGCGACGAAATGTGCGCAGGATTGATAACGGGGTGGTATGCGGCATGCTTTTTTGCGAAATAAGCGTGGGATTGAAGCCCGAAACTGACCTAAAAAATGGCCTGAACGGCCTGAAAACGATAGACTACGCACAATGAAAACGCAGCCTTACCCCGAAGACATCGATACGCCCGAGGCGTTTGATGACCTAGAAGACAATAGTGGCGATGATATCACGCTAGAACTGGTCGCTACCCAGGGCGGACGCCTCGATCAAGTGCTGGCCGAGATGATTCCCGAGCACTCCCGTAACCGCCTGCAGCAATGGATTAAAGCGGGCCGCATCCTGGTAGATGGCAAGCCGGTGCAGGAGCCTAAGCACAAGATCTATGGCAGCGAAAACCTGACCGTTCGGGTTGATCAGGTGCTGACCGAGGCCCAGGCAGGTACCTTTTTGCCGGAACCGATGGATTTGCATGTGGTTTACGAAGATGAACACATTCTCGTAATCAATAAGCCAGCCGGCCTGGTAGTTCATCCTGCGGCAGGTAACTGGCAGGGAACCCTGCTCAATGGGTTGCTGGCCTATGACCCGGTGTTTACCCATTTGCCACGTGCTGGCATCGTTCATCGTCTGGATAAAGATACCTCCGGCCTGATGGTGGTTGCCAAGACGCTGACTGCTCATACCAACCTCGTACGTCAGTTACAGGCGCGTACCGTAAAACGCCTCTATCGTGCGGTGGTTTGCGGCGTGCCGCGGGTGGATGGTACGGTGAATGCCCCTGTGGGCAGAGATCAGCGCCAACGCACACGCATGTCGGTCACCAGCCAGGGCAAAGAAGCCATTACACATTACCGTCTTCTGGAAATGTATCCCGGTTGTAGCCTCGTCGAGTGCGTGCTCGAAACCGGCCGTACGCATCAGATTCGTGTCCACATGGGATTTCTGGGTAATCCGCTGGTGGGTGATACCACTTACATTGCAGGCAGACGTTATCCATTGCCAGAGCCGGCCATGAATTTCCCACGCCAGGCATTGCATGCCCGTCAGCTGGGTCTGATTCATCCGGAAACGGGTGAGGCCATGAAGTGGACTGCCCAGCCGCCGCCCGATATGGCTGATCTGATTAACGATCTACGCGATCTGGCAGACAATGCCTGAGGATGTACCCGGCTTTGTGCCGGATTGGCATTTGCCATCCGGTGTTGAAGCCTGGCAAACCTGCCGGGGTATAGGGCCTATGCCCTATGGTCGATTTAATCTCGGCCAGCATGTGGGTGATGATCCAGCCATGGTTACTGCCAACAGAAACCATTTGTTAGCAGTGCTTCCGGCACAACCAGTCTGGTTGAATCAGGTGCATGGCACGCGTGTTCTCGAACTGCCAACCGCCAGTAATGACGTATCGCTGGAAGCCGATGCGGTAATGACCAATGCGCCAGGCGTGGTTTGTGCCGTGATGACAGCGGATTGCCTGCCGGTGCTACTTGCTGATAAAGCCGGGCGTGTCATCGGTGCGGCGCATGCCGGTTGGCGTGGGCTGGCTGCAGGCGTGCTAGAAGCACTGGTTGATAAAATGACTGCGAGCGTTCATGGCCAGCCTGAGGATCTGCTTGCCTGGCTGGGGCCGGCGATAGGGCCAGCGGCTTTTGAAGTCGGTGATGATGTGCGCGATGCCTTTGTCAGCCTGGATGCGGCAAATGGCACCTATTTCAAATCGGGCGCTGCGGGAAAATGGCTGGCTGATTTGCCGGGCATCGCAACCGCAAAGCTAAGAGCCATGGGGCTAAACAGTATCACACCGAGTGGCTGCTGCACCTATACCCAGTCAGACCGTTTTTATTCTTTCCGGCGTGATCAGGTAACGGGTCGTACGGCCACCATGATCTGGATCAAGCCCTGACCCTTATAATCACGGTCTTCCTACTCATCGACGTCAGATGTCCGTTATGACCTTTTCTCCGATCACCTGGATAGTGCTGATGTGCCTTGCCGGCACTGTAGCCAGTGTCGTCGTTTCATTGTTGGTCTCATTGGCATCGCATCCGCGCATTGTGCCTATTCTGGTGTCTTATGCCATCGGCGCCATGCTGGGTGCGGTATTTCTGGACTTGCTGCCGCATGCCTTTGAACATGCAACCCATGTTCAACACATCACCACCACTGTGCTGGGCGGCATTCTGTTTTTCTTTTTACTTGAAAAGCTCGTGCTCTGGCGCCATTGCCACGAGCATCACTGTGAAGCCCATGAACATCCGGCCCATAGTCATGGGGTCAAGACATCTGGCTGGCTCATCCTTTTAGGGGATGTGGTACACAACTTCGTGGATGGCATTCTGATTGCAGCGGCTTTTTCTGCCAGTACCGAGGTCGGTATTGTTACGGCGCTGGCCATCATTGCCCACGAGATTCCGCAGGAAACCGGTGACTTTGTTATTTTGCTGCATTCGGGTTTTAGTCGTTTCAAAGCCATTCTGCTCAACGTTGTCTCGAGCGTAGCCACTCTGGCTGGCGCACTGATTGCGTATTTTTTGTTGTCAGGTCTGGAAAGCTGGGTGCCGACCATGCTGGCATTGGCAGCAGCCAGTCTGCTGTACGTTTCTGTCGCCGACCTGATTCCCGGTTTGCACAAGCGTCCGGAACTCAAAGCCACCGGGTTGCAGATCGGCATGATTCTTTTAGGTGTTTTTTCAATTCAGGTCGTTCAGACCCTCATCGGGGAGTAGGGCAGCATGATGTCATTTCAGAACCCATTCTGGCCAGGCATGCAGGGTGTCACCGACCTGCAGAAACAGATTGAAGTACTCACTAAAACGCTAACGGGCTTTCTGGAAGATAAGCTGCCTCAGGATCAGATGCGCGGTATCGGCTCTCTGACGCCACCGACCGAAAAATTCCAGCCACTGGTCAACGACCTTATGGCGGCACATCAGCAATTGTGGCAACAGATGCTGCATCGTAAACAGGATGATGAGGCTGCGCCCGTGGTTAGCGGCATTGCCAAAGATCGTCGTTTTGCCGATGCCTCCTGGTCATCCAGCCCCGTGCACGATTACATGCGCCAGGCTTATGTTTTGAATAGTCGCTTCCTGAATAGTCTGGCAGAAATTCTGCCAAGCGAAGACACTAAGGAATCGGCAAGAATCCGATTTCTGACCAGTCAGTTTGTCGACGCGTTGTCGCCAAGTAACTTTGCGGCAACCAATCCGGAAGTCATTCAGAAAGCATTGAAGACCGAAGGACGTTCGATTACCGAAGGCATCAATAATTTACTGAAGGATCTGGCCAAGGGCCGTATCAGCACCTCGGATGAAACTGCCTTTGAAGTCGGAAAAAATCTTGCTACGACCGAAGGCGCGGTGGTCTATGAAAACGAGCTGATCCAGCTCATTCAATATGCACCGCTTACGGCTAAAGTGGGTAAGCGCCCATTGCTGATTACACCGCCATGTATCAATCGCTTCTATATTATGGATCTGCAGCCGGAATCGTCTCTGGTGCGCTATGCCGTTGAAGCGGGTCACACCGTCTTTCTGATTTCCTGGAAAAACCCGGGCAAGGAAGACGCGCACCGCACCTGGGATAACTATCTGGAACTGGGTCCGTTCTCCGCCATTCCGGTTGTTCAGGCGATCAGCGGTAGCAAGACCATGAATATGCTGGGCTTCTGTATTGGTGGCACGCTGCTGTCTTCAGCCCTCGCCGTATTGGCTGCCAAGGGTGAAAAGCCAGCAGCATCGCTAACCCTGTTAACGACGATGCTTGATTTTGCCGATACCGGTGACATCGATATCTTCGTTGATGCACCTTCTGTAGCCGCACGAGAGGCTGCCATTGGTAAGGGCGGGTTGCTCGAGGGCAGGGAGCTCATGACGATGTTTTCGTCACTGCGCCCTAATGATCTGGTCTGGCCGTATGTTTCGGGCAATTATCTTCTGGGTAACACCCCGCAGGCTTTTGACATTCTTTACTGGAACGCCGACTCTACAGGCTTGCCTGGCCCAATGGCCTGCTGGTATCTGCGTAATACCTATCTGGAAAACCGCTTGCGCGTTCCGGGCGAACTCAAACTCTGTGATCAACCGGTTGATCTGGGTCGACTGGATATGCCGACTTATCTGTTTGCCGCACGTGAAGATCATATCGTCCCATGGCAAACCGCGTATCTGGTGACCAGACTGCTGACGGGCGCCCACCGCTTTGTTCTGGGCGCCAGTGGCCACATTGCCGGTGTGATTAATCCAGCATCCAAAAACCGCCGTAGTTACTGGGTCGATGGCGATCTGAAGGGAGATGCCGAGCAATGGGCAGCTTCTTCGACAGAAAAGCCGGGTAGCTGGTGGTCAGACTGGTCTGCCTGGCTGGCTGACTTTAAAGGCGGCGAGAAGGTTGCGCCTAAGTCATTGGGCGGAAAGGGTTTTGGCCCGATTGAGCCGGCGCCTGGTCGTTACGTCCGTCAGAAATAAATCGCCCGAATCCGTCATTCTCCTGTTTTGTCCGTAGCCATTGTTGTGGTGCGGCAAAACAAGGGATACACTTATTCTCGAGCAGGGTATTAATTACCGGTCTTGTGGCTAGATTTTTTTGTTTTTAAATTTGAAAGGATGTTTACATGTCGCAGCACATCGCATTCGTCACCGGCGCTATGGGTGGCCTGGGTACCGCTTTCTGTCAGGCTTTCGATAAGGCTGGTTACAAGGTTGTTGCCGCTTATCACCCTGAATTTGACGATAAGGAAGCCTGGCTTGCCGAACAAAAGGCTGAAGGTTTTACCAACTTCATCCCCGTCGCTTGTGATGTTGGCAACTACGAATCGTGTGTTGCAGCTGCGGCTGAAGCTGAAAAGCTGACCGGTGGCGTGATCGACGTCCTGATCAACACTGCCGGTATCACCCGCGACAAGTTCTTCAC
>JBPCSW010000009.1:0-3111 GCA_051006675.1 Fluviibacter sp. | reverse complement strand
GACCATTCTGGGCCAATGCACCAAGCAGTGATGCAACGATTGGGATCATGTCATAGCCCAAATATCTTTTTGACAAAGTCAGCCGCTACGCCGGGGCCAAGCAACACAGCCAAAATGAGAACATACAAAAGATACTCAATTTTAGTCATGCGCTTTGAGCCGTCGTCAAAACGGGCTTGGATGCCTTCATAACGCTGGGCGCAGATTGCCTCATGGACACTCAGTCGCTTGTCAGTTTCTGTGGCAAGTTCGTGAGTTGCTTCCATTATTCAGCCGCCTTCTTTTCCTCAACAGGCGGCTTTGCCGCCTCTTTCATCCCATCAATCATTTGATAAACCTCTTGATAAGGGCGTGTCCCAAGGTAACCAATAATTTGATTTGCCAATTCAATTGGTAGTTGCAGATGCATTTTTATTCCTTAAAAAGTGATTGAGCCAGAGGATGTCCATTTGTAAATTCGATAACCGCCAGTCGTGGTAACAGTTGGCGATCCCGTGGTCGATGTTGCAAGAGGGTAAGTGTCGGAATAGCGAATGACAACCACACCAGAACCACCAGCCGCGCCATTCATATTGTCCGCGCCGCCTCCTCCGCCGCCTCCAGTATTTACCGTACCCGCTTGGCCGTTATTACCATCACTTCCGCCATCACCGCCGCCGCCCAAACCACCAGAACCGCCGGGCGGGTTTGAATAACCAGCGCCACCGCCGCCGCCACCACCATAATTGGACGACGAGCCAGAAATACTTGATGTAATACCAGCGCCACCAGCGCCACCAGCAGAAATTGTGCTTGTTGCGCCACCAGCAGAAGCACCTCCACCTCCGCCGCCGGGGTTTGATCCTGCGTTACCACCCGAATTGCCTTGACCAGCAGTTCCGCTACCACCTGTCGTGTGGTCGCGCATACCACCACCGCCAGAGCCGCCATTGCCAGCAACATATCCTGTTGGGTATGGGTATCGGCCAGAACCTAAGCCGCCACCCGTACTTGTGATAGAACCAAAAACAGAATTTGAGCCGTTTGTAGCGCCACCAGCGGAGGCTGTGCCACCTGATCCGCCACCGCCTACAGTAACAGTAATTGCTGAACCAGCAGTTACAGAATATCCTGTTGCTGTTAAGACACCACCTGCGCCGCCGCCGCCGCCAGAAGTGTCGCCCGCACCGCCGCCGCCAGCAACAACTAAATATTCAACCGTGGGCGTAACGATAACAGGTACGGGCCACGCACCCTGTTTTTTTAGTGCGGCTTGCTGAGACAAATTCCAAATCCCCGGGGCCGCAGACGAACTTGGCGTCGGGGGTGTTTTGGTTATATAACCACCGGGGTATTGTTCACTCATACCATCTCCATCCAAGAAGTGGTGATTTCGTCCCAACGATAAAGTTTGCCGTCGGTAGGCATTGGAACTGGAGGCTCCCACAAACAAGTTTGCTCATTTAAAGGCCAACTTTTGAATGGGCGTTGCGGAATAAACGCATCACGATACGAGTCGTAATGGTAGCCAATTCCAGCAAAGTTTTTGCGCAGTGGGGTGCCACCTTGTGTGTGCACTCCACCAACGGTGTTGTATGAGGTTTGCACCCAGCCAGTGCCAAACAAACCAGAGTCAATTACATCTTGTTCGACAACAATCACTTGCGTGACGATTCCATTTTCAACTTTTGCAAAGTGCGACATTTTTTCTCCTTAGAAGGTGATTGAACCTGATGAAGTCCATTTATAAATTCGATAACCGCCAGCAGTGGTGATTGTTGGTGAGCCTGTAGTAGATGTTGCCAAACCATAGGCATCTGAGTATCGGATTATCACGATGCCTGATCCACCATTCCCTCCGGGGCCAGAAATTCCTGCGCCGGGGCCGCCGCCGCCGCCGCCGCCAGTGTTTGCTGTGCCAGAAGTTGCCTGATTACCTCCGCTAACACCCTGTGCACCAGTTCCGCCGCCGCCCAATCCGCCGACGCCGGGGGATGTAGTTCGTTTTGTCCCACCGCCGCCACCAGCATAGTAAGTGGCAGTTCCGCTGATGGAGGATTGCAGACCATCTCCACCATTACTGGTTGGAGACCCACTACCAGCCGCTCCAGCACCGCCTCCGCCACCACCTGAAATATTTGTTGAATAACCTCCGCCGCCAGCATTGCCCTGCCCCGCAGGAGATGCCGCACCACCGCTTGTTCCTGAGCCACCATAAGCACCGCCGCCGCCAGAGCCTCCAGCACGACCGTTATTGTTATCGCCTAAACCACCACCTCCGCCGCCAGTTGATGTGATTGAACTGAAAACACTGTTACCGCCATCGCCGCCGAATTGGCCGGATGTCCCGCCAGCGCCGCCAGCACCGACTGTTACTGTAATAGCAGAGCCTGCGGAAACAGCAAACCCAGATGCTGTTCTATAACCTCCAGCGCCACCACCGCCACCGTTGTCAAACCCGCCACCAGCACCACCAGCAACCACAAGATACTCAACCGTCGATGGCGTGGTAACTGCTGGTGTTACGCTGTTACTTGCCCCGCTTGCAGGGCCAGTGCCGCTTGCATTTGTTGCGGTTACGGTAAAGGTGTATGCGGTACCGTTAGTCAATCCGGTCACAGTAATAGGCGACGCAGAACCCGTGGCTGTAATGCCACTGGGGCTTGATGTCACTGTGTATGTCAGGGCTGTCGGATAACCAGTCTGTGTTGGCGCAGTAAAAGTTACTGTTGCTTGTGCATTTCCGCCTGTTGCAGTGCCAATCGTTGGTGCGCCCGGCTTAGACGGCCAAAGACTCGCCGCAATTGCTTGCAACTGTTGTCGTGATGTCCAAAGTCCATTGAAATTAGGCATTGATTGTCCTCAGAATGTTATTGAACCAGAGGATGTCCAAGTGTAAGTTCTATACCCGCCTGAAACAGTCACTGTTGGAGAGCCAGTAGTTGAAGTTGCGGCACCATAAGTGTCCGAGTAACGAATAACCACACTACCTGATCCGCCAGCCCCGCCACTGCTGTTGTTAGTCGAGTTGCCGCCGCCTCCACCACCACCCGTATTGGCTGTGCCTGAACTGCCAGTGCTTGAGTTAGAGCCATTTCCTCCACCGCCAGTTCCACCAGTTCCAATAGTATT
>JBPCSW010000008.1:0-9630 GCA_051006675.1 Fluviibacter sp. | reverse complement strand
ATCCTCACCCTCCTCTGTATCGTCAAATGCCTCGGGCACTTCGAACAGGGATTGCTCGGGCGCATCAGTAGGCAAACGGACGTAGATCGGCGCAAAGGCGGCCGTCTGTGTCATTTCCAGTAAATGTTCCTTGCACAACTCGAGCAAGGCAATGAAGTTCACCACCACCATTGGTACGCCACCAGTCACGTCGAACAGCTCACCGAATTCGGTATAACCGTCTTTGTTGCGCAAGGTGCGCAGAATCAGCCCCATGTGCTCTCGTACCGACAGCTCTTCGCGGGCAATCTTGTGGTGCGTATGCAGCTTGGCCTGACGCACTACGGACAGCCAGGCAGCATGCAGATCGTCGGGCGAGACATCCGGATGACGGACGACGGCCTCTTTATCAACCCAGACATTCAGCCACTGGAAGTCGATTTCTGCCTTGGGCATTTCATCGATTTCACGCGCGGCGAGTTTCATCTGTTCGTATTCGATCAGACGGCGCACCAGTTCGGCACGGGGGTCTTCGGTTTCTTCTTCGAAATCAGCTTTCGGTCGTGGCAGCAACATGCGTGATTTGATTTCAATCAGCATGGCAGCCATAACCAGATACTCGGCAGCCAATTCCAGATTCTCCGAGCGCATCGCTTCGACGTAATCAAGGTACTGAACTGTCAGCGACGCCATCGGGATATCGAGAATATCGACGTTGGCTTTGCGAATCAGATAATGCAGCAGATCGAGCGGGCCCTCAAAGGCATCCAGCATCACCGACAAGGCGTCGGGCGGGATATACAGATCCTGCGGCATGTCGACGATCGGCTGACCGTACAGCATGACACGCGTTTCACCGTTTTCTACGGTGACCTGAATGGCCTGCTCGTAGGCAACCGGCTCGGGCAAACCCGCTTCCACAGGCACTTCCGGTGCGCCAGGCGGCAAAGCAGATTCTTCAGGGATCTGATCTTCAGTCGACATTACTTAACCCGTGAGACCCATGACGGCACGCACACGGGACATAGTCTGGTCGGCCAGCATACGGGCACGCTCGGCGCCATCGCGAAGAATGCGATCAATTTTTTCCGGCTCGGCAGCCAGTTCAGCAGCACTCGCACGCATTGGCGCCAGTACCACGTTGATGCCTTCAGCCACCGCATTCTTGCAATCGATACAACCGATACCGGCCGATGTACAGCCTTCCATGACCCACTGCTTTTTGGCTTCGTCGCTATAGACTTCATGCAACTGCCAGACTGGGCAATTCTTCGGGTTGCCGGCATCGGTACGACGAATCCGTGCCGGATCCGTAGGCATGGCTTTTAGCTTCTTGGCCACGTCTTCCGGCGCTTCACGCAGGCTGATGGTGTTGTTGTAGGACTTGGACATTTTCTGACCATCCAGTCCGGGCATTTTGGAGGCTTTGGTCAGCAAGGCGGCGGGCTCCACCAGAATGGATTTGCCCGAACCGACCAACCAGCCCCAGAGCGATTCTTTATCTGCCGTGCTTAGCGCTTCGGCACCCGCCAGGAAGGCTTCTGCCTGACCTAGCACTTCGCGGTCGCCTTCTTGCTGGTAGCGCTGACGCAACTCTTTATAGGGCTTGGCCGTAGGGCCCAGCTTCTTGAGTGCGGCAATGACTTCCTGCTCGAACTCCGGCGTACGGCCATACAGATGGTTAAAGCGGCGCGCGACTTCGCGCGTCAGCTCGATATGCGGTACCTGATCTTCCCCCACGGGCACATGCTTGGCATCGTAGACCAGGATATCGGCCGACTGCAGCAGCGGATATCCCAGGAAGCCATAGGTAGATAAATCTTTGTGCGAAAGCTTTTCCTGCTGATCCTTGTAGGTCGGAACACGCTCCAGCCAGCCCAGCGGCGTCATCATTGATAGCAGCAGATGCAATTCGGCATGCTGCAACACATGCGACTGCTGGAAAATAATCGACTTTTCCGGATCCAGACCCGCTGCCAGCCAGTCGATGACCATATCGCGACCGGCCTGGGCAATGCTTTGCGGTGCATCGTAATGCGTCGTGAGTGCGTGCCAATCCGCTACGAAGAACAGGCATTCGTAGTTTTCCTGGAGGCGGACCCAGTTTTCAAGGACGCCGTGATAATGACCCAGATGCAGGCTACCCGTAGGGCGCATGCCGGAAAGAACGCGTTCAGCAGACATCAGAGACTCAAAGGAAGAAAATCGTGGAAATTAGGCTGCCCGCGGCGCGAATCATCGGCAGAACAATGATGCTCAGCAAGCCGGTTGCCAGCAGCAGCAACAGAATGGGCAAGCCATAAGGCTCGCTGCGGCCGTAAGTATGCGCGGCATGCGGTGGCAGAAGACTGAACAGAACACGACCACCATCCAGCGGCAGAATCGGCACCAGGTTGATGGCCATCAGCATCAGGTTGATCGAAACCCCGATACGCGCCATTTCTTCGAGGGGCACGCTGAAATAGTTATTGGTCGACAGACCGACCTTGAGCAGCAATGCCCAGCCAAAGGCCATCAGTAGATTAACGCCCGGGCCGGCCAGAGCAACCCAGCGCATATCGGTACGTGGATGACGCAAACGGCTGTAATCCACAGGCACTGGCTTGGCCCAGCCAAACAGAATGCCGCCGAGCAGCAAGGTGGCTGCCGGGACGATGATGGTGCCAACCAGATCTATGTGGCGGATCGGATTGAGACTGATACGCCCCAGCTGATAGGCCGTGGGGTCGCCGAAATAACGCGCGACATAGCCGTGCGCTGCCTCATGCAGCGTAATGGCAAAAATCATGGGAATGGCGGCGATGGCCAGCAGGGCGATATCAATGTTCATGATGGATCCGTTTAGCCAGCGATTCTAACAGAGCGCCCGTCAATGCAGGCGGCTGTATGTTTATTCCAGACCCAGCGGGGCCAACGGCCCATGGCCAACCCGCAAAACGGTGGGCGGCATTTCACAAAGATCAATCACGGTGGTGGGTTCGATACCACACCACCCGCCTTCTACCACCAGATCGAGCTTCGATTCCAGGCGCTCCTTGATCGACCAGCCGTCACTGAGCGGTTCTTCATCGCCGGGGAGCGTTAAGGTTGTGGTGAGCAGTGGTTCACCCAGCGCTTCCAGTACCCCCTGCATGATGCGGTTATCCGGGATACGCAGCCCCAGGGTTTTACGTTTGGGGTGCAGGATACGACGCGGCAGTTCTTTGGTGCCTTCCAGCACAAAGGTATAGGCTCCCGGTGTTGCCAGCTTGAGCAGACGGTACTGGCTATTATCAACGCGGGCGTACTGACCGATGTCAGACAGATCGCGACACATCAGGGTCATGAGGTGATGATCATCGATACCGCGGATTTTGCGGATCTTGTCGAGCGCAGCCGCATCACCCAGATGGCAGGCCAAGGAGTAACAGGAGTCCGTAGGTAAAGCGACGACAGCGCCATCACGCAGCATTTGCGCCGTCTGATCCAGCAATCGCTTCTGGGGTGTCTCGGGATGAATATTAAAGTATTGCGTCACAAATCAATTCCAGTTAACTGTTTTTCCATGAGTTCCACACGGGAACTACACCGTCTGGCAGCGGCAGACTGCGACCCAGATCGACGTAACTTTCATCCGGTCCGTGAAAATCGGAGCCTTGCGAACCCATAAACGCGTAATGACGCGCCTGGCGGCCAAAATGGGCGATCTGCTCAGGGGTATGACTACCGGAAGCTACCTCGATGGCCTCACCACCAAGATCACGAAACGCTTCAAAAAGCTTGCCTAACTCTTTGTTTGACATGCGGTATCTGCCTGGGTGAGCGATCACGGCAACGCCACCCGCCGCGCGTATCCAGCCCAGTGCCTTTTCCAGGCTCGGCCACGGGTGCTCCACATAGCCAGGCTTGCCCGGGGTGAGGTAACGATCAAAAACCTGTTTCACTTCCCGGCAGGCACCCATCTCTACCAGTGCACGAGCAAAATGCGCCCGCGACACCAGTTCCGGGTTGCCAACGTAGGCCATGGTTTTATCCAGAATGCCGTTAAAACCGACTTTTTCCAATTCTGCTGCAATACGCCCTGCTCTGCTGGCGCGCCCTTCACGGATCTCATCCAGGCCTTTGACCAGAGTCGGATCCTGAGGATTGATCTGCAAACCGACGATATGAACCGAATGGTCGCTCCACGCCACCGAGATTTCCGTACCCGGAATCAATTCGATACCAAGCTTTTGCGCTTCGGCAGCGGCTTCCGGGATGCCGGATAGGCCATCGTGGTCGGTAAGCGCCAGCGATGTGACCCCATTGGCGTGCGCACGCGCCACCACTGCGGCGGGTGGCAACATGCCATCCGAGGCCGTAGAGTGACAATGCAGATCGTAACGAGGTTCTTGAGTCATTGTGGCTTTATGTGTCTGAAGGATCAGCATAAAATGCTGCACCGCCCATTTTACTGGAATAAGGCCCTGGCATGAGCTGCTATCAACTGGAAGACCGGATACCGGAAATCGATCCCACCGCATGGGTTGCACCAAACGCCGTGCTGATTGGCAGCATTCAGTGTGCTGAAGAGGCTTCGGTATGGTGGAACGCCGTTTTACGCGGTGACAACGAGCCCATCGTGATCGGTCCGCGCAGCAACGTTCAGGATGGCTGCGTTTTTCATACAGACCCGGGCGCCCCCCTGATTATTGAAGCTGATGTAACGATTGGTCACAAGGTGATGTTGCACGGCTGCCGTATTGGCCAGGGCAGTCTGATCGGCATTGGCACCACGATCCTGAATCATGCGGTGATCGGCGAGCACTGCCTGGTAGGTGCCGGTACCCTGATTCCGGAACGTAAGGTGTATCCACCCCGCTCTCTGATTATGGGCACCCCCGGCAAGGTGGTTCGCGAACTGACGGATGAAGAAGTGGCCCGTCTGATCAATAGCGCAGCCCGCTACGTACAGAACGCCGCGCGCTACCGGGACCATCTCAAGGCCCTTTGAGGCATTCAAGCCTGTTGAAATTACGCAATAGCCCCCAAAGTAACTGGCAACCTCTTACAGAAAGTACTCATGCTGCGCGAAACCGACCGTTTTGTACGATTCCACTTTCCCGAACTTTCTATCCGTGGTGCCTGGGTGCACCTGGACGACAGTTATCAGGCGCTGTGCACGGGTCGCAACTATCCGGCAGCAGTGAGTCATATGCTGGGCGAGCTGGCCAGCATTACGACACTGATGGCCGGGCAACTCAAACATCCCGGTCGCCTCACCTTCCAGACGCGCGACCCCGGTCCGATCAGTCTGCTGGTGATGGATTGCACCGATAAACTCGGCCTACGCGGCACGGCCCAGTGGCGCCCTGAATATCTGAGCGAGCTCCAGAATCCGAAGACTCCTTGTCTGAATGGACAGGATAGTGGCGAAGAGAGCCGTCTGGTCATGACGCTGGATGCACACCAATTCAGCAATCCCTGGCAAAGCCATGTGCCTCTCGTTGGCCAATCACTGGCCGAGGCGTTTGCGCATTATCTGATGCAGTCGGAACAGCAACCGACCGAACTCTTCCTGGCCGCTAACGTTCAACAGGCAGCTGGCCTCTTCCTGCAAAAATTGCCGGTTGCCGACGAAGCGGATGAAGATGGCTGGAACCGTCTGTGCCACCTGTTCGGTACGCTTACCGAAGACGAATTACTGAGTCTGGATCCGGGTGCCTTACTGACCCGTCTGTTCCCCGAAGAGCTGATCAGTCTGGCACCGGGCCAGCCAGTGCATCACGCCGGCGAACGCAACTGGGACAAAGTGCGCGATATGCTACGTAGTCTTGGGCAACCGGAAGTGGAATCGATTCTCAAAGAACATGGCGCCGTGGTGATTAACGACGATCTGAGCAATCTGGAATATCGTTTCAGCGCCGAAGATGTTGCGGCGCTGTTTGCACAACCTGCAGGTGCCAGTTCATCCACCAGCGCTTCCGCCGGGCAAACCCTACACTAGGACTTTGCCGGGGTTCATCAAGCCCTTGGGATCAAGGGCTGCCTTGATCTGGCGCATGAGTGCGATGCTACCTTCGGGCGCATGCTGCGCCAGCCACTCGGGTTTGAGCTGACCAATGCCATGCTCGGCCGCAATCGAACCACCAAGGCGATCAACAACGTCGTAAACCACCGCGTTGGCCGCCAGACTCTGCCCGATCAATGCGGCATTGCTAGCCGGATCGGCGAACGAGAGATTGAAATGCAGATTGCCATCGCCAATGTGGCCGAAGGCAACAATGCGCAAACCGGGAAAACGCTGGTCCAGCGCCGTAGAGGCTTCGTCGATAAAGCGGGGAATCATGGATATGGCCAGACCCACATCATGTTTGATGGAGAGGCCTTCCCGCTTCTGTGATTCGGCCAGACCTTTACGGATGGCCCAGATCTGCGCCTGCTCGGCAGCCGCTGTGGCGACATAGCCAGCACTGACACCTGCTGTGGCACATGCCTTCTGCCAGGATGTGAGCAAGGCCTGAAGGAAATCGGCATCATGTGCCGACACTTCGATCATCAAAGCCCAGGCCTCAGGCCAGGCACCTGCTGCCGAGGGCAATACGGCTTCGGGCAGATGCTGGCGTACCAGCGACAATGTGGTTGCCGAGATCAGTTCGGAAGCTGTCTGGGCACCGGCAAAGACCGTTTGCGCCAACGCATGACGTTCAACAGCACTCTGAACGTCCGGCAGATTCAGCCAGATTAGCGCGCGTGCGGCCGGCAATGGATACAGCTTCATGGTGGCCGCCGTAATCAAGCCCAGCGTCCCTTCGGCGCCGATAAAGAGCTGCTTGAGATCGTAGCCGGTGTTGTCTTTACGTAAGCCGGAGAGCTTGGACCAGATTGTGCCATCGGGCAGCACCACTTCCAGCCCGAGGCATAAATCCCGGGTCATACCGTAACGCAACACCTGTAAGCCACCGGCATTGGTGGCAAGCGTGCCACCCAGCGTGGTGAGATGCCCTGCCCCAAGCGTGAGCGGGTACAAACGGTCTGCCGATTCAGCGGCGGTCTTTAATTGATCCAGCGTGACACCGGCTTCAGCCGTGATGCTGAAATTAGTGGCATCAATCGAACGGATAGCGTTAAGTCGTGTCATAGAAACGACAACCGCGTGGCCTGCGGTATCTGGCGTTGCACCCCCACAGAGCCCGGTATTGCCACCCTGCGGCACGATCGGCACACCCGCTGCCATACAGCTGCGAACAACCTGCGCCACCTCGGCGCTCGTTGCGGGCAATACCACTGCCTGCGCCCGCCCCTGATAACGACCACGCCAATCTTTCAGATAGGGCGCCTGCGCTTCAGGCGATATCAGCACCTGATCGGCACCCAGGCATTGCTGTAATTGCGCGATCAGGGTCATGGCGTACGATTAGTTGACCGATGCCGACAACAAGGGTTCGGCGTAGAGATCGTGATCATCGGCATCGACGATGCGCACGGCGATTCGGTCACCCGGTGCGCAATCGGTAAAGCCCATCACCTGGATAACGCCGTCGATATCGGGGGCTTCACGCCAGCTACGGCCAATCGCACCCTCTTCATCCACTTCATCAATCACGATCACTTCTTCGTTGCCAATGCGCTGTGCCAGTTTCTCGGCTGAAATATCTGCCTGGAATTGCATCAGACGCATGCGGCGTGACTCGCGCTCTTCTTCAGGCACAGCACCTTCCAATTCATTGGCCGTTGCTCCTTCGACGGGCGAATAGGCGAAAGCACCTACCCGATCCAGTTGCGCTGCTTCCAGAAAGCCTAATAGCTCCTGGAAGTCATCTTCTGTTTCACCGGGAAAGCCGGTGATAAATGTCGAGCGGATCACCAGCTCCGGGCAAATCTCGCGCCAGGCTTTAATACGCTTAAGCACATTCTCGGATGAAGCCGGACGCTTCATGGCTTTGAGGATGCGCTGGCTAGCATGCTGGAATGGAATATCCAGATACGGCAGGATCTTGCCCTGTGCCATCAGCGGAATAATGTCGTCAACGCTCGGATACGGGTAGACGTAATGGAGACGTACCCAGATACCCATCTCACCCAGAGCTTCACACAATGCCTGCAACTGCGTCTTGACCGGACGACCCTCCCAGAAACCTGTGCGATATTTCACATCCACACCATAAGCGCTGGTGTCTTGTGAAATGACCAGCACTTCTTTCACGCCGGCTTTAGCCAGTGTTTCAGCCTCTTTAAGCACATCACCGATCGGGCGCGATTCGAGATCGCCGCGCAACGAAGGAATGATGCAGAAGGTGCAGCGATGATTACAGCCTTCCGATATTTTCAGATAGGCGTAATGCTTCGGGGTCAGGCGCACACCTTGTGGCGGCACCAGATCGGTATAGGGGTCGTGCGGCATCGGCAGATGTTCGTGCACGATAGCCATCACTTCATCCAGTGCATGCGGCCCGGTAACGGCCAGCACATCCGGATGGGCTGTCTCGACCACGCCTTCGCGGGCGCCCAGGCAACCGGTAACGATGACCTTGCCATTTTCACGGAGCGCTTCACCAATGGCATCCAACGATTCCTCGACGGCTGAATCAATAAACCCACAGGTATTCACAACGACGAGGTCAGCACCCGCATAATCGCCAACGATGTCATAACCTTCTGCCCGCAGACGCGTCAGAATACCTTCACTATCAGATGCCGCTTTGGGGCAACCCTGGCTGACCATGCCAACCTTGGGTGTCTGTGTTTTCTTTGTCATGGGCGGTATTTTACCAACCCCGCCCCACTAACGCTTGAATTCTGGCTGCCAACCGCCACCCAGTGCACGGAAAAGATCGACACTGGCCTGCAGCTGATTACCCCGATTACGGGCATAGGCCAGGCTGGCATCATTCGCAACCCGCTGGGCTTCCAGCACGGTCAGATAATCCACATAACCGCCCTGATAGCGCAGGATCGAGATCTGCTGCGCTTTAGACGCCGAAGCCACCTGCACGGACAAATGTTCGCCGCTTTCGCGCGTTTGCTGCACGGAAATCATCGAGTCACCGACTTCGGCAAATGCAGTGCGCACGGTTTTAACGTAATTGGCCAGGGCTTCCTGCTGTTTACCCTTCGCAGCGTCTAACTGGCCGGTGAGCAACCAGCCTGTAAAAATCGGTTGCATCGCCCCGATGGTTGCCGCCCAGACGGAACCACCGGCACTAAGAAAATTAGTCATACCGATGCTCTGTGCACCATACAGCCCGGATAGCGAAAACGATGGAAAGAAGTTGGCCTTGGCAACACCGATCTGGGCGTTAGCCGCTACCAGTTGTTCTTCGGCTTTACGAATATCGGGCCGCGCTTCCAGGATTTCCGACGGCATGCCTACGGGAGGTTCCGGGGGAATCGGTAGCGTTTCCAGGCCACCTGCCGGAATTTTCAGATCAAGCTTGCCGGTGAGTACCGCCAGCTGATTTTGCGCGACAGCTCGCTGCCGGATCAGTTCGGATTGAACGGCCTGCACACTGGAAAGCGTTGCTTGCGCCTGATTGATATCCAGGGGTGAGACCAGACCGCCATCCAGCTTGGCACGGGCAATACGCAGGGTGTCGCGACGCGTCTGAATCGAACTCTCCGTCACTTTGATCTGGGCATCTAGTGCCCGCAGATTCATGTAGGCCTTGGCGACACAACCTTCCAGGATAAGCC
>JBPCSW010000007.1:0-3300 GCA_051006675.1 Fluviibacter sp. | reverse complement strand
ATGGTGACTAACTATGCACCGAACGCACGATTCGGTATCGGCAAGAATCAATCACGCCCTGTTCTTCTAATGTTAGACGAGTTGGGTAAGGCATCACGCCCCGTACTCAATATGTTGTTGCCTGTGATTCTCGAGCATCGCCTCGGTGACGTAGAGTTGCCAACGGGTTCAATCGTATTTGCAACGACCAACTTAGATACTGACGGCGTAGGCGACAACATCCCTGCCCATGCTTATAACCGCATGACTGAACTCGTCATCAACAACCCAACGTGTGACGAGTGGCTAGAGTGGGCGGCAGACAACGGCGTAGCACCTGAGATCATGGCGTTCGCTAAACAAACACCCGAAGTGTTTGACTGCTACACCGACCTCGACCCCAAGGCTAAGAACCCCTACATCTTCAACCCATTGACAGGCAACACTCGTACGTTCTGTTCGCCTCGTTCACTTGCTAAGGCATCCAACCTTGTGCAAAGCCGTGATGTGCTATCGACTGCGTTCTTACCTGCGTTGTCGGGTACTGTTGGCGAAGCCGCCGCTCGTCAGATGGAAGCATTGGTCAATCTGTCCGATACCCTGCCGCTGTTCGAGAACATCGTGAAAGAACCAACCAAGACCAAGGTGCCTAAGTCTGACTCAGTAGGTGCCATGTTCATTCTTGCTTTCATGTTGGCATCCCGTGTTGACGCAGAGACACTCGACCCCGTGATGGAGTACGCAGAGCGTATGGGTGACCAATCATTCGAGGCGTTTGCTCTGTTCGTTACATCGTTGGCATCCAACAAATCCAAAGTTGGCATGGCGTGTCGCAACCGCAAGTTTACATCCGCCGCCGCCAAGCTCGGCAAGTACTTCTAATATTAGATGGAGGCAACATGTTAATCATTGAACAAACAACCAACGGGCGCAACATCGTGAAGGTTCGCAAGGACTGGTCACCAAGTCGCATCGGTAAGGCATACACGCCCCCTGTACAAAACAACGTAGAAAGTAAAGACGCATACAAGATTCAGACTGCGTTCATTGGAAAGGGAAAGAAATGATTGAGTTCACATTAACCGAAATCGTTCTGTTCTGTTGGGCAATCCTCGCAACAGGTTTGCGTCAGAGGTTATGAATCTAAAGCTAATGCTCAAGACATTGGCGTATGACTCTGATATGCGCGACCGATTCGTTAAACACTTTTCAACAACTAAGGAACATAAAGCATGAGTATCTATGACACAGCACGCCAGTTGAAAATTCCTGGCGTTGTGGTGCAAGCCCACATTGACACAACACAAATCTCACCGCGCATCAAGAAGATGACGCAGGATATGTTACGCAAGGGGAAGCTCAAGGGTGGGTGGAGTAGCAAGTCATTGCAGTTAGCGCGTCAGCTTATGCGGGGTCATCACTTGCCTGTGTTGAATGGGTGGGACACCATGTTTCGGTGTCAGCAACTATCACCTAATGACTTGGCGCAGTTTGACGAGTGGTTTGACGCTGACGCGGCGCTTGAGAAAATGAAAATGACTGCCGCACAAACGGACTCGCGTTGGTATGTTGACCGCATCAACACCAACATAGTCGAGAACAAACGCGCCATTCGCAAACTCAACCCCAAGCATCTAGTGCAGTTTTACCTACGCATAGACAGCCCCGATATGCGAGAGCAAATCAATGACAAGTTGCTTTCGTTACGACTGCCCGAGGATATAGCCGCGCTATGTTCTCTCGCCGATAGGTTGGATGACCCAACGCCTATCCCAATGGAACTCGAAATCTTTTAATCACCCCATCTAATATTAGATAACAACCCAAAGGAAATCAAAATGAACGTGTCTGACCGTATCAAGAAATCCCACATCAGCATCATGCAACACAAGAAGTTCTGCGCTTTCTCAGGTGTGCTTGCTTGTGGCACAGTATCCGTAACTGACGAGGTGCCGACTGCGGCTACCGATGGTTGGAATGTGAAGTACAACGAAAAGTTCGTTGAGAAGTTCTTAGCTACTGACCCCGAGTTGCGTTTCGTTGTGTTGCACGAGGCAGTACATAAGGCGTATCGCCACATGAGCGTATGGCAAGCGTTGCATGAGGAAGACCCCATGCTGTCCAACATCGCGGCTGACCACTTCGTTAACTTGTCTCTTGAAGATATGGATGCAGGTGAAGGGTTCATCAAGATGCCGAGCGTTGGTGTCAAGCCCGATGCCAAGTATCGCGGATGGTCAGTCAAGCAAATCTTCGATGACCTCAAACAACAGCAACAAAACGGCAAGGGTCAAGGTCAGGGCGAAGGTAGTGGTATAGACGACCACGAGTGGGGTGATGCCAAGGGTGACCCACAGCAAGAAGCCGAACGTGCCAATGAGATTCAACGTGCGATTCGTCAAGGCGAGATTCTGCGTAAGAAGTTGGCAGGTAAGGGTGCAGGTGGTGCCGATGGTGTGTTCGGTGACTTGCTGACCCCCAAGGTTGACTGGCGTAAGGTGTTGCGTGAGTTCATCCAAGAGACCTGTGCAGGGCGTGACGAGTCATCGTGGCGCAGACCTAACCGCCGCTACTTAGCCGAAGATATTTATATGCCCACCATGCTCGGCACCAAGATGACTGAGCTAGTGATTGGGTTCGATACGTCAGGCTCATGCTTCGGTGGCGCTGAGATGACTAGGTTCGTGTCTGAGATTCGCACCATCATCGAGGATGTTAAACCTGCCAAGACCCACGTTATCTATTGGGACACTGAGGTAGCAGGGCATCAGACATTTGAGGAAGGTCAGTTCGCTGTTCAAGACTTGAAGCCCCGAGGCGGTGGCGGCACAGATGGTTCGGTGCTGTTCGAATACCTGCGTGAGAAACGCATCACACCACAAGCGATTGTGCAGTTCAGCGATGGCTATGTAGGTGATTGGGGTCGTGCTGACTGTCCGACTATGTGGGCATTGACTTCTAACTTGCAAGCGCCATACGGCATCACTATTAACTTGGAGGATTGTGATATGGGGTTCTTTACTGACTGGCTTGACCGCCAATTCAAAGCGTCATGGGAGCGTTCACAACGCACGGAAAAGTTGAGTAGGGCGTATGCCCCACTCGCTGTATCTGAGGATGACCGCATGGTATCGAAGACGTTCACAGTACGTGATGCGTTGAATGGCAAGTACATCGAGTTTCGCAAGCACCAGTACAACCCGAGCGGGCCTAACTTCAACGAGCATTGCGTGTACATCGTGAAGGATGACGAGTCGTTGATTGACGCTATCTCTGTTGTGTTGGTGTTAATGGACAAGGGAGAATGACATGGGATACCGT
>JBPCSW010000006.1:0-4527 GCA_051006675.1 Fluviibacter sp. | reverse complement strand
GGTATTGATAGCAGCTGCTGAGCAACTGGCGACACTCACGATCGTTAGCGGGTGTCGCAATCACCATATTCGGAATGCACAGCGCATACGATAGATCAAAGGCCCCATGATGGGTTGGCCCATCGGCGCCGACCAGGCCGGCGCGATCGACAGCAAACGTGACATCCAGATTTTGCAGGGCGACATCGTGTACCAGCTGGTCGTAACCGCGTTGCAGGAAAGTCGAATAAATGGCGACGACGGGTGTCAGGCCTTCGCAGGCCATGCCAGCCGCCAGCGTGACGGCATGCTGCTCGGCAATGGCCACGTCGTAGTAACGATCTGGATAGCGCTCGGCATAAGCCACCATGCCAGAGCCCTCACCCATGGCAGGGGTAATAGCGACCAGTTTCGGGTCGGCTGCTGCCATGTCACATAACCAGTCGCCAAATACCTGCGTATAAGTGAGGGCGGATGCACCTTTGGCTTTGGCGCTATCCAGCCCTTGTGTTGTTTCGAACTTGGTCACACCGTGATACAGAATCGGGTCTTCTTCCGCCAGTTTGTAGCCCTGACCTTTGCGTGTGACGATATGCAGGAAACGTGGGCCCGGAAGTTGTTTCAGATTCTGTAGGGTTGGAATCAGGGCATCCAGGTCGTGCCCGTCGATTGGGCCGTAGTAGTGGAAACCGAATTCCTCAAACAATGTGCCAGGGTTAATCATGCCCTTGACGTGTTCTTCGGCGCGTTTGGCGAAGTCCAGTAGCGTCTGTGACACGCCGAGTACTTTTTCCGCGCCTTTCTTGGCCGTGTTGTAGAGTTTGCCGGAGGTGAGGCGGGTGAGGTAGTTGTATAGCGCCCCCACCGGTGGCGAGATCGACATTTCATTGTCGTTCAGAATCACCAGCAGGTTGGCGTTAGCAACGCCGGCGTTATTAAGCGCCTCAAAGGCCTGGCCGGCACTCATGGCGCCATCACCGATGATGGCCACTACCTGACGTTGCTCGCCTTTTTGTTTGGCAGCCAATGCCATACCGAGTGCTGCGGAAATTGATGTAGAGGAATGGCCGACCCCAAAGGTGTCGTAGGGGCTCTCGGAGCGCTTTGGGAAGCCGGCTAAGCCGTTGAACTGACGCAAGGTGCTCATTCGTTCACGGCGCCCGGTCAGGATCTTGTGTGGGTAGGTTTGGTGGCCCACGTCCCAGACAAGACGATCTTCTGGTGTGTCAAAAACCGAGTGCAGCGCAACTGTCAGCTCAACGGTGCCTAGATTGGAAGAGAGGTGACCACCGGTTTGCGACACAGAGTCGAGCAGATATTGGCGCAGCTCTGCGGCAACCTGGTGAAGTTGTTCACGGGAAAGTTTGCGCAAATCGGCAGGGTCGTTGATTTGTGCGAGTAGCGATGCAGGCATCTTGTTCATTACCAATCAATGCGTGCGCTGGACAATTTCCAGCGCGATATCTTTAAGACGTTGCCCCGACTCGCCAGTATCGGCTATCAGATGCTGTGTTTGTGCGAGCAAGTCGTCGGCAAACGCTCTAGCACCGGTTACGCCCATCAGGCTAACGTAAGTGGGTTTGTCCGCCGCCGCATCTTTGCCTGCTGTTTTGCCAAGGGCTTCGGTGGTTCCTGTGCAATCCAGGATGTCATCAACTACCTGAAATAACAGGCCGAGGGCTTTGCCGTAACGGTCAAGTCGATCCAGTTCCTGCTGGTTGAGTGATTCACCCGCAAGCGCCCCCATGCGAATAGCGGCGCGAATGAGTGCGCCAGTTTTCATGATGTGCATCTGTTCAAGCTCGGCTTCGTTCAGTGGTTTGCCGACGGCGCCAAGATCGATGGCTTGGCCGCCTGCCATACCGGCTGCGCCAGAAGCGTGCGCGAGGGTGGCGACGAGTTCTTTGATGGTAGTTGCAGACAATGCTGCATTCGTCAGGGTGACAAAGGCCTGAGTTTGCAACGCGTCTCCGACGAGTAACGCTGTAGCCTCGTCAAATTGCACATGGCAGGTGGGCATGCCACGGCGTAGCGTGTCGTCATCCATGCAGGGCATATCGTCATGTACCAGGGAGTACACGTGGATCATTTCAATGGCCGAGGCGCATGCATCGAGCGCCTCAGAGGAGGCACCAGATACGGCACCCGCCGCATGAACCAGAATCGGACGCAAACGTTTACCGCCATTGAGGCAGGCATAACGCATGGCTTCATGTAGGCGGGTGGGGTTGTGTGATGCTAGCGGTAGACGTTGATCCAGCGCCAGTTCTGTGCGCCGGCGTACATTTTGCATCCATTGCTGAAACGTCATGAACGCTCCGGTAGCGATGCTTCGCTGAGATGGCTGCCATCAAATTGCTGAATGCGCTGCTCTGCATCACGCAGTAGATCATTGCAACGGGCTATGAGCTGTTGACCCCGCTGATAGGTGTTTAGCGTCTCTTCCAGCGGAAGACGATTGCTTTCTACGCTTTGAATCAGGGCTTCAAGCTCGGCCATTGCCGATTCAAAGCCCAGATCATCGGGCGAAACCGGTGTGTTTTTGGTCGAAGCTTCGGCAGCTTTTCGCGGGGGCATAGTCGTTGGTAGCTTTCGTCACGGCATAGGCCGTTTTCGGTTGCACTAAAACCTTGAAAGTTAACCGATTCGGGGCTTTCGGTCAATTTAAGGGCAGGGTACAATGTGCGGCTTTGTTAAACCCATATGTTTGCGGAGGGTAAGGGGATGTCAGCCTTTGACTCGCCCAAATCACTGGTGGCAGCGCAAGCCCAATTGCCGGTTTCCTGGTATTCAGACGCTGATCTGCTTGCGCTCGAAAGGCAAGTTTTCTTCGACGGAGCCCCCGGGTATGTTGGGCATGAGCTCATGGTGCCGCATGAGGGCGCTTATCGCACCCTGGAAATGAAAGATCATGGTGCCATGCTCGTTAATCGGGGTGGTGAGTTTGATCTGATGTCGAATGTTTGCCGGCATCGTCAGGCTATCATGCTCGATGGCTCCGGCACTTTAGATAAGCACATTGTTTGCCCTTTGCACCGCTGGACCTATGATCGTCGAGGTAGTCTGGTTGGTGCACCGCATTTTCCGGAAAATCCTTGCCTTAATTTATCTAGAACGCCGTTGCAGAATTGGAATGGGTTGCTGTTTGAAGGTAAGCGAGATATTCAAGCGGATCTGGCCGGGATGAACCTGGCCTCGGCGTTTGATTTTTCGGGTTATAAGCTTGATAAGGTCATTAGCCACGAGTGTAATTACAACTGGAAAACCTTTATCGAGGTTTACCTTGAGGATTATCACGTTGAGCCATTTCATCCGGGGCTTGGCGGTTTTGTAAATTGTGATGAATTAACCTGGCAGTTTGCTGATTGGTATTCGATTCAGCGTGTGGGGATCACCTCACTGGCCAAATCGGGCTCAGAAACTTACAGGCGTTGGCAGCAAGAGGTGTTGAGTCAGTATCAGCATCTGGGCACTAATCCCAATCATGGCGCGGTGTGGCTGACCTATTATCCGAACGTTATGGTTGAGTGGTATCCACACGTGCTGGTTGTTTCAACATTGCATCCGCAAGCCGTGGACAAAACGATCAACATTGTTGAATTCTATTATCCGGAAGAGATAGCTGAGTTTGAGCGCGAGTTTGTTGAGGCTGAGCAGGCTGCTTATATGGAAACGGCCGTTGAAGATGACGAAATCGGCGAGCGTATGGATCGTGGCCGTCGTGCACTCATGCTGGCGGGTCGTAATGAAACGGGGCCGTATCAATCACCCATGGAAGATGGGATGCTGCATTTCCATGAATTTTATCGCCGCATGCTCGGGCAACAGCTAAAGTCTTTTGGGGGCTAATGCCCTTGATGCCGGTATGACAGCCCCATCACCGCGCCCGGGCTGGCAGTCGCTGTGGATGGTTGTTGCCAGCTTTCTATTTGGATGCATGGGTGTTTGCGTTAAGTTTGCCGCGGCAAATAATGAATCAGGTGAAATCGTCCTCTGGCGCTGCATCATTGCTCTGTTGATTGTGTCCAGCTTTATGGTGTTGCGGCGGCACCATCCTCGAACGGTTCATATGCGAAGTCACGCCTTTAGATCTCTGTCTGGGTTTTCGGCATTATTTCTTTATTTTTATGCCATTACGCAGTTGCCGCTGGCTACTGCCGTGACCCTCAACTACACCTCGCCGATATTTTTTGTGATGTGGCAAATGGTTTTGCGGGGTGTGCGCCCAACGCGCTTTGCTTTGATTGCCATCTTGTTAGGTTTTTGTGGCGTGGTGCTGCTTTTGCGCCCTTCGATGGATAGCGATCATCTGTATGGTGCATTGATCGGATTAGTCTCAGGCGGATTGGCGGGCTTGGCGTATTTCCACATTCGCGAACTTGGCTCTCTCGGGGAGCCTGAGTGGCGCACTGTGTTTTATTTTTCGTTGTTTTCAGCGTTGGGTGCGTTGCTTTGGGTAGGTTGGCATGGCTTTCGTTGGCCGTTGACAGAAGATCTGGGTTGGTTAATCGGGGCAGGTGTATTCGCTACCGGCGCGCAGCTTTCATT
>JBPCSW010000005.1:0-10833 GCA_051006675.1 Fluviibacter sp. | reverse complement strand
ACGCACGAGTTGGTGGTGCCGAGGTCAATACCGATAATTTTTCCCATGGATTCTTATCCTTGTTTTTTAGTGAGTCGTTGATTTATTTGGGCAAAACGCAGTTGTTTTGCCAGTCATGCGGGGTATATGGGGCAGAAGCTAAGGACTTCAAGCCCCATTGGGGCTTATTTAGCCTTTGGCGACCGTGACCATAGCTGGGCGCAATACGCGGTCAGACAGTTGGTAGCCTTTTTGCAGCACATTGACCACCGTGTTGGCTTCTTGTGCGGCGTCTACCATGGCAATTGCCTGATGTTGATTCGGGTCAAATTTGTCTCCAGCGGCCGGGTTTTCTACCTTCATGCCGGCGCGTTCAAAGGCGCCTAGGAGTTGCTTTTGGGTGAGTTCAACGCCAGAGCGCAGCGTAGCAGCATCCGCTGCCGTGTCGGTGAGGGCAGCATCCAGACTGTCGCAAACGGCAATCATTTCCCGGGCGAACTTTTCAACGGCAAATTTATGGGCTTTGGTGACGTCTTCAGCAGCACGGCGGCGCTGGTTTTCAGCATCGGCTTTAGCACGTAGAAAGGCATCCTGCAATTCGGCTACTTTGGCTTCCAGTGTGGCCACCTGAGCTTCCGGGGTGTCGACGGTAGCTTCGGTCGCTGCTTCCTGCGCTGGATCAATCGGGTCTTGAATGTCTTTTTGGTGTTGTTTGGTCATGTCGGTTTGAGTCCGTGATCGCTTAAAAAATGGAAAGTTCAGCTTCAATTGGGGATGCTTCGGGATTATTCAAGGGCGCCTAGCGCTTTGGCACGAGCGGATTGCTGCTGAAGGCTTTCGGCATCCGCTCTGCCGGTTGGCCAGCCGCCGAGGTGACGTTCCGTCAGGTTGGCCAGCGCCGATATCCAGTCATGCGATTCGTTCAAGCAGCTGAGGTAGTGAAAGTGTTCGCCACCCGCATTGAGATAGGCAGCGCGTACTTCCATGTTGATTTCTTCTAGGGTTTCCAGGCAATCGGCCACAAAGCCGGGGCACAGGATATCGATGCGTTTAACGCCCTGTTTGGCGAGTTCGATTAAGGTGGGCTCGGTATAAGGTTGCAGCCACTTGGCTTTGCCAAAACGGGATTGGAAGGTCGTTACCACGCTTTCCGGCGGTAGATTGAGTGCTTCGGCAATGAGGCGTGCTGTTTTGTGGCATTCACAGAAATAGGGGTCGCCGAGCTTGAGGTTGCGTTCGGGAAGGCCGTGAAAGCTCATCACCAGCCGGTAGCTGGCATCGGGCAGGGCAGGCGGTGGGTTTTGCTGCCAATGCGCGCGCACTTGGTTGGCTACAGCGTTTATATAGCCGTTATCGTCGGCGAAATTGCGAACATAACGCAATTCTGGTTGGTTGCGAAGGCCGGTGACCCAGTTGAGCGCTTGATCAATCGCCGTTGCGGTGGTGCTGGCTGAATACTGTGGGTACATGGGAAGCAACAGGATGCGCGTGGCGTTTTCGCTACGCAGGCGTTCCAGCACGGTGGGGATGCTGTTAGGTCCGTTGCCTGCATAGCGCATCGCCCAAGTGACCAGCAGATCATGACCACGTTGTTGCAAATGTTGTGTTAACGCCTGCGTTTGGGCCAGCGTGTGTACCATGAGCGGTGAGCCAGCGTCTTCCCAGATGGTGGCGTATTTAGCCGCTGATTTCTTGGGGCGGACGCGCAGGATGATGCCGTGCAAAATGAGCATCCAGAGCGCGCGCGGGATTTCAACAACACGTGGGTCGCCCAGAAATTCTGCCAGATAACGGCGAACGGCCGCCGGGGTGGGGGCTTCGGGTGTGCCGAGGTTCACAAGTACGATAGCCGTTTTGGCCGGTGTGCCATGACGCCAGGCCGGTGCGGTTTTGTTCATCAATAGTCCAGTAAAAATCGAAATGTAATCATTAGCCCTGAGCTTGCTCAGTCAGGGCGCTAGAAAGTAATCGAGCCGTAATATCAACAATCGGAATAACGCGATCATAGGCCATGCGGGTAGGGCCAATCACGCCGACAGAACCGACGACTTGCCCTTCAACCTGGTAGGGTGCCGTGACGACGCTGCATTCGTCCAGTGTGGCAATCCCGGATTCCTGGCCAATATACAGGCGAACGCCTTCGGCGCGTTGTGATAGATCGAGTAGGCGGACAAGCGCAGTGCGCTGCTCGAAGAGGTCGAATAGTTCGCGCAGACGCCGCATATTAGAGCTGAGGTCGTCGACATCGAGCAGGTTTTTTTCGCCCGAAATAATCGTTTCGGACGCTTTGGGCATAAGGGCTTCACCGCTGGCGGTGAGCGCCGCCGCCATGAGTGCCTGCAAATCACTGCGAATGCGTACCAGTTCGTCATGAACGCGGGTACGCATTTGATCCAGTTCTAACCCGACAAAGTTCTGGTTGAGGGTATTGGCCGCTTCAATCAGTTCGGAACTAGTGTAGGCACGATCGGTGGTTAGGATGCGGTTCTGTACGTTGCCATCACTGGTGACTAGGACCAGAAGCACCCGTTTGTCGGAGAGCGCGATAAATTCAATCTGGCGGATCCGGTTGCTCGGGTGGCGTGGGGCAATCACGATACCGGCAAAACGGGTCAGGTCTGAGAGTAGGCGCGATGCGTGGTTGATGATTTGCCCTGGCTGGGCTTTGGCACCAGCCAGTTCGGCCAGAATGCGGGCGTGATCCATTTGCTCCAGCGGCTGCATGGTGAGCAGCGAATCGACAAAGAAACGATAGCCCCGTGGTGTGGGGATACGCCCTGCGGAGGTGTGTGGGCTGGCAATAAACCCTAAGTCCTCCAGATCGGCCATCACATTACGAACAGTAGCCGCGGAGAGATCCAGCCCGGAAGCGCGAGAGAGCACGCGCGAACCCACGGGGGCGCCATCGGCAATGTAGTTTTCGACCAGTGTCTTAAGTAATACGCAGGCGCGATCATCCAGCGGCTGCTGCTGAGGTGGCGGCTTTGATGCGACAGAAATGATTCCAGCGTCGGTTTTGGATGGCATGGAATAGATTCTACAAAATTATTCTGTGGTTTAATCGGGTTCTGTTGCTCGACGGATAAAAGTGTTGCCGTTTAGAGCGCATCCCTTTGATATGAATGCCTAGTCGGGCTTGTCTGCGGAGTCGGATTGATGTCGTACCCTTTGCCGTTGAAAACGGTAGCACTGATTGGTCGCCAGGAAAGCCCTGAAGTCGTAGATTCGATTGTGGCTTTGTTAGGCTATTTCCAATCGCGTGGGGTGGGCGTTCTGGTTGAAACTGAAACGGCCATCGAAGTTGGGCAAGTGTTGGGCAATGCGGCAATGGCCTCTGCTCAATGTGCGGACTTTGCGCGCATTGGTGGCGAGGTTGATGTTGCCATTGTGGTGGGCGGTGATGGCACATTGCTGCATGCTGCGCGGCAGTTAGCGAGATTCGATATTCCCCTGGTCGGTATTAACCAGGGTCGTTTGGGCTTTATGACGGATATCGCCCGGTCTGGCATGATTGAAGCGATGAATTTGCTGATGGAAGGTAAGTTCACGTTGGAAAATCGTTTGCTGCTGGATACGGAAGTGGTTTTTGGTGGCGCATCTGCCCAGTGGCAGCCACTGGGCAATTTGGCCTTTAACGATGTCGTCATCGACAAAGGTGCGACCGGCCGAATGATCGAATTTGAGCTGCGGGTGGACGATGAATTTATTTACAGTGCCAGGGCGGATGGTCTGATCATTTGTACGCCAACGGGTTCAACGGCCTACGCGCTGTCGGCCAACGGCCCGATTCTGCACCCGAAACTGGGTGGGATTGCGCTGGTGCCTTTGTGCCCGCATGCGTTGTCTAATCGTCCGATTACCTTGCCGGATACGGCGCGACTTGAAGTGCGTTTGGTGCAAGGCGCCAATGCGCGCGCTCACTTTGATGGTCAGGAAACCGTTGATCTGATGCCGGGTGATAGCGTGCGTTTAGTGAAATCGCCACACCGGATCAAGTTGTTGCACCCCCCGTCTTATAGCTATTTCGCCATGCTGCGCCAGAAGTTGCATTGGAGCGAAGGGCCGAGCATCCGCCCGGGACTAGTGGTTAACGCACCTTGTACTAAAGCAGATTAAGCGATGCTGTGTCGTCTGGTTATCCGTGATTTCGTTCTGGTTCGCGAACTGGCGCTGGATTTTCAGCCGGGATTTGGCGCGCTGACCGGAGAAACAGGTGCCGGTAAGTCATTATTGATTGATGCCTTGGCCTTTGTGCTGGGCGAACGCGCCGAGGCAGGGCTGATTCGTGCGGGTGCTTCGCGTGCGGAGGTGACGGCTGAATTTGATGCCTCGGTTGACCCTGCGTTTGTGGCCTGGTTTAACGAACAGGCGATTCCGTTAGAGGTTGGCGAAGGCGTGCTCATTCGCCGCGTGCTGGAATCGGCCGGTCGATCACGCGCCTTTATTAATGGGGTGCCGGTAACGTTGCAGCAAGTGCGTACAGCGGGTGAATGGCTCCTCGATATTCACGGGCAGCATGCCCATCAGTCTTTATTGCGTGCAGATGCCCAGAGACAATTGCTGGATGATTTTGGGCAGTTGCAGAAACAAGCACGCACGGTTGCAGCAGCTTGGCGGGATTGGACGGTTGCACGACAGGCGCTGCTTGATGCGGATAAGCGTTCAGGTGATATAGAAGCGCGTCGGGAAACGCTGACCTGGCAAATCAAGGCGCTCTCGGAGCTGGCGAATGATCAGCCAGACTGGGGCTGGCAATCGATGGGTGAAGAGCAGTCTCGCCTGGCGCATGCCTCCAGTTTGATTGAGCTGACTCAGAGTGCGGTAGAGGTGCTGGGTGAGGGTGATGAACCGATGCTCTCGGCTTTGGGGCGATTACAGCATCGGTTGCAAGAGGGTGCGGCACTCGATAGTCGTCTACAGGAGCCAACAGATCTTTTGGCAACGGCGAGCAATGAACTTTCTGAAGCGCTAACGTTATTGCGCCGACATCTGGATCGGTTTGAAGTGGATCCGGTACGGCTGGCCGAAATTGAACGCCGGATGGCGGCCATGTTGGAGTTAGCCCGTAAGCATTTGATAGAACCATCTGCGTTGCCGGCGCTTTATAGAGATTTAACTGCTGAAGCCGAACAACTGGCTGATGCGACGGATGTGGCTGCGCTTGAGGCACGGGTCAAGACAGCGGCAATAGCTTATGCCGAAGCAGCGGCTGTGCTGACCCAGGGGCGCGCAATAGCGGCGAAAACACTTTCAAAGGGCGTGAGTGATGCCATGCAGGAGCTGGCATTGGGCGGTGGTCAGTGTCGGATTGCTTTGCTGCCATTGGAAGGTGATGGCAGCGTGCATGGCAATGAGCGGATCGAGTTTCAGATTAGTGGCTTGGCTGGCGATGATTGGCGTTCGTTGTCTAAGGTGGTGTCAGGCGGCGAACTGTCGCGGATTAGCCTGGCAATTCAGGTGGTCACCAGTGCCTGCAGTGCGGTGCCTACCTTGATTTTTGATGAGGTCGATGTGGGTATTGGTGGTGGTGTTGCCGAAGTGGTTGGCCGCTAGCTGGCCAAGCTGGGAGCGCAGCGTCAGGTATTGTGTGTGACCCACCTTGCTCAAGTTGCGGCGCGTGCTGCCTGGCAGTGGCAGGTGAGCAAAGAAAAATCCGACGGGGCGTTCCAGAGTCGCGTGCAAGGGCTCGATGATGCGGCACGGATTGAAGAAATTGCCCGCATGCTGGGTGGGGTAGAAATTACCGAGCGCACCCGGGCGCATGCTGCCGAAATGCTAGGGTTTGCCTAGCAAACTGTTGTAGCTTCAGGAGTTAACGAATCCGTTTGGTGGGTCGATGCGGGCAGGCGGCATCGATGCATTCGGCATACAGACACAGGTCGTGCGCCTGGATTCTAAAGCCGAGTTTGCCAGCAATCTCAGCCTGTTTCTTTTCGATTTCAGGGTCGCAAAATTCCACAACACGATCACATTGCAGACAGACTAGGTGGTCATGGTGTTCGCCACGATTGAGTTCAAAAACGGCCTTGCCTGATTCGAAATTCTGTTTCTGAAGTAAACCGGCTTGTTCGAATTGTGTCAGAGCGCGATAAACCGTTGCTAGCCCAATGTCGACGCCGCTGGTAACCAGTATTTTGTAAACATCGTCCGCTGTTAAGTGCTCATCACGCCGATTTTCAAAAATCTCGAGGATTTTCATCCGGGGCATCGTTGCTTTGAGGCCAGATTGCTGTAGGTCTTTCGGCGTGGGCATAAAAGGATTCCTGATCTGTAACTTCGGATATGATAGCGGCTTTTGCACCGAGCTGTTCTATCCATGTCCTCCTACCGGAAATTCCCGTTGGCAGTTTTTAGCAAAGGCGCGGCCGGAATAGGCTTGGTGTGCATGCTCAGTGGTTGCGCGGTAGAGCGCTACTTTCTTGAGTACCGCGTTAATGTGCAGCAGGGTAATGTGGTTGAGCAGAAAAACATCGCGCAATTGCGCCCCGGTATGACGCGAGACCAGGTGCGTTATGTGCTGGGTACGCCGCTGCTGCAAGATCCTTTCCATGCTAATCGTTGGGATTATGTGTATCGGTATGAGGATGGCGCTACGGGCGATGTCACCATGCGCAACATTTTCGTGTACTTCAATGCGGGCGGTCAGCTGGAACGTGTGGGTGGCGATGTGGCGCCAGCGCGGCCTGTGGGCGTACAGATTACGGGTGATGTTACAGCGGATGCCAATGCAGCAGCAGATCTGGCGGCAGCTGTACGCTCGAACGAACCACAAGTCATTGATCTGGGTAGCCTTCCTGAGGATGCGGAAGGCCCGCCTGAGAATTCTGAGCCACCGAGTGATTCCTGGTGGTGGCGATTTATCCATCTATTCAAGTAAATAAGGATTGTTCATGTCAGTTCCCGTCAAAATTGCCATTGCGGGCGCCTCCGGCCGTATGGGTCGTATGCTGATTGAAGCTGTTTTACGCGACCCGGCTACCCAGCTGCACGCCGCTTTTGAGCGCGAAGGCAGCGAGTTTGTCGGCCGGGATCCGGGTGAGTTTATCGGCCAGGCAACGTCAGTACGCATTTCGTCGGACGTTGCAGCGGGCTTGCAGGGTGCTAATTGTCTGATCGACTTTACCCGTCCTGAAGCCACGCTCGTGCACCTGGAAGCCTGCAAGGCTGCTGGGGTTGGTATGGTAATTGGCACAACGGGTTTCGAAGAGGCTGGAAAGGCTGTTCTAGCTGCTGCCGCCAAAACTATTCCGGTCGTGTTTGCACCGAATATGAGCGTGGGCGTTAACGTCACCTTCAAATTACTGGAAATCGCCGCCGGGATTCTGAATTCCGGTTATGACGTCGAAATTGTCGAAGCACACCACCGCCATAAGGTGGATGCGCCTTCGGGTACGGCGCTGCGTATGGGCGAAGTGGTGGCAGATGCGCTTGGCCGTAACTTGAAAGATGTGGCTGTTTATGGGCGTGAGGGTGTCACGGGTGAGCGAGATGAGACCACTATTGGTTTTGCCACGGTACGCGGTGGCGATATTGTTGGTGATCATGTGGTGATGTTCTGTGGCACCGGTGAACGGGTCGAAATCGGTCATAAAGCCAGTAGCCGTATGCCGTACGCATTAGGCAGTGTCCGCGCCGCAAAATTTATCTGTGAGCGCGCTAACGGCTTGTTTGATATGCAGGATGTGCTCGGCCTTCGTGCCTAAAGGCTGCCCGAAGGGGTAGCGCAACGCAGCATTTTTCGCTATAATCCGGACGCTTAAATCCTGCCTTATGCAGGACTCAAGCGGGAGTACCAGTCAGACCACCTACGGGCGGTTGTCATGGGCTCCCGCTTTGCATATCTGCTACCCGGAGTCGCTGTGTCCTATCCTGAGTCATCCGCCTCGTCTGTTTCGTCCGCTGCTGTTGGCAGCCGTCCTCTGTGCTCAACCCGTCCGGTAGCCTTGCTGGTGCTGGCTGATGGCACTGTCTTCCGTGGAGAGTCTATCGGTGCTGCCGGTAAGACCTCTGGCGAAGTCGTTTTCAACACCGCATTGACTGGCTACCAGGAGATCCTCACCGATCCTTCGTACTGTCGTCAGATCGTAACGCTGACGTATCCGCATATCGGTAACGTGGGTTGTAACGATGAAGACTTTGAGTCTGGCGCCAACTACGCAGCGGGTTTGGTGATTCGTGATTTGCCAGAGGTGGCGTCGAACTGGCGTTCTCAAAGCGATCTGTCATCCTATCTGGTTAAACATGGCATTGTGGCGATTGCGGGCATCGATACCCGTAAGCTCACCCGCATCCTGCGTGAAAAGGGTGCGCAGGCGGGCTGCATTGTTGCAGCCGCTGCTGGTGAAACACTGAACGAAGCGGCTGCTCTGGCTGAAGCCAAGGCATTCCCGGGCCTGGCCGGTATGGATCTGGCTAAGGAAGTGACTGTTGATAAGCCTTATGCCTGGACACAAGGTGAGTGGACGCTCAAAGGCTACGTCACTGGCCCAACGCCGCGTTTCAAAGTGGTTGCCTATGATTTTGGCGTGAAGCGAAATATTCTGCGCATGCTGGCCGAGCGTGGCTGTGACGTTACCGTGGTGCCGGCGCAAACCCCGGCGGCCGATGTGCTGGCCATGAACCCGGACGGCGTATTTTTGTCGAATGGCCCCGGGGATCCGGAGCCTTGCGATTACGCTATCGCCGCCATTCGTGAATTCCTTGCCGTGAAGAAGCCCATCTACGGCATTTGCCTCGGCCACCAGCTGCTGGCATTGGCCGCTGGCGCCAAGACGGCCAAGATGAAGTTTGGTCACCATGGTGCCAACCACCCGGTTAAAGATGTGGATACCGGCCAAGTGCTCATCACCAGCCAGAACCATGGCTTTGCGGCGGATGCTGAAACCTTGCCGGCCAATGTGCGCGTGACGCATGTGTCGTTGTTCGATGGCACGCTGCAAGGCATCGCGTTGACTGATGCGCCGGCCTTCTCGTTCCAGGGTCACCCGGAAGCAAGCCCGGGCCCGCACGATGTGAGTTACCTCTTCGACCGATTCATCGATCTGATGTCTCAGCACGCTGCAAAATAATAAAAAGCTGAATCATGCCCAAACGTACAGACCTTAAAAGCATTCTCATCATTGGCGCTGGCCCGATTGTTATCGGCCAGGCCTGCGAATTCGACTACTCCGGTGCCCAGGCCTGTAAGGCGTTGCGGGAAGAGGGTTATAAAGTCATTCTGGTGAACTCAAATCCAGCGACCATCATGACCGACCCGGAGATGGCCGATGTGACCTACATCGAACCAATTACCTGGCAAGTTGTGGCTCGCATTATCGAGACTGAACGTCCGGATGCGCTGCTGCCAACGATGGGTGGTCAGACTGCACTGAACTGTGCGCTTGATCTGGCTGCTAATGGTGTGCTGGAAAAGTTTGGTGTTGAGCTGATCGGTGCGTCGCGTGAAGCCATCGACAAGGCAGAAGACCGCGAAAAGTTCAAGCAGGCCATGAACAAGATTGGCCTGGGTTCTGCCCGTTCGGCGATTGCGCATTCGATGGAAGAGGCTTATCAGGTTCAAGCCGGTATTGGTTTCCCGACGATTATTCGCCCGTCATTCACTCTGGGTGGTACGGGTGGCGGTATCGCTTACAACATGGAAGAGTTTGAAACCATTTGTAAGCGTGGTCTGGAAGCGTCGCCAACCAGTGAGCTGCTGATTGAAGAGTCGCTGCTAGGTTGGAAAGAATATGAAATGGAAGTGGTGCGTGACCACAAGGACAACTGCATCATCATCTGTTCGATTGAAAACCTGGATCCGATGGGTGTACATACCGGTGACTCGATCACCGTGGCACCGGCTCAAACACTGACCGACAAGGAATATCAGATCCTGCGCAATGCATCGATTGCCGTGTTGCGTGAGATTGGTGTGGATACCGGTGGTTCGAATGTTCAGTTTTCGATCAATCCGGATGACGGCCGTATGGTCGTGATCGAAATGAACCCACGCGTTTCGCGTTCGTCGGCGCTGGCTTCCAAGGCTACGGGTTTCCCGATCGCCAAGATCGCTGCCAAGTTGGCCGTGGGTTACACCCTCGATGAGCTGGCCAACGAAATTACCGGTGGTAAGACCCCGGCTTCATTTGAACCATCGATCGATTACGTGGTGACCAAGGTACCGCGTTTTGCTTTTGAAAAATTCCCGATGGCTGACAACCGCCTGACCACCCAGATGAAGTCGGTGGGTGAGGTGATGGCGATTGGCCGTACCTTCCAGGAATCGCTGCAAAAAGCGTTGCGCGGTCTGGAAGTGGGCGTCGATGGCTTTAACCTGAAGACAGTTGATCCTGAAACCATTGACGAGCAGCTGGCGAATGCCACGCCGGATCGTTTGTGGTACGTGGCCGATGCATTTGGCGTTGGCATGTCGGTTGAACGTGTGTTTGAGCTGACCAAGATTGATCCGTGGTTCCTGGTTCAGATCAAGGAAATCGTTGATCTGGAACTGACCGTTGAAAAACGTGCATTCGACAGCCTGTCTGCCGATGAACTGCGCTTCCTCAAGCGTAAGGGTTTCTCGGATCGTCGTCTGGCGTATCTGACCAAGAGCACTGAGCAGGCTGTGCGCGAGCGTCGCCATGCCTTGGGTGTGCGCCCGGTTTACAAGCGTGTCGATACCTGTGCCGCCGAGTTTGCGACGAATACCGCCTACATGTACTCGACCTATGAAGACGAGTGCGAAGCGCAGCCGACTGACAAGAAAAAGATCATGGTGTTGGGCGGTGGTCCGAACCGTATCGGTCAGGGCATCGAGTTCGACTACTGCTGCGTGCACGCCGCGCTGGCGATGCGCGAAGACGGGTACGAGACCAT
>JBPCSW010000004.1:0-5401 GCA_051006675.1 Fluviibacter sp. | reverse complement strand
CTCCTGAAGTTCTATAAGGAAGCCGCCAAATGGATAAGATTCGTAAAGGCGACGAAGTCATCGTCACTACCGGTAAAGACAAGGGTCGCCGCGGCACCGTTGTTCTCCGTGTCGACGAAGAACGCGTTGTTGTAGAAGGCATTAACCGTGTCAAGAAGGCAACCAAGCCGAACCCAATGCTGGGTACGCCAGGTGGTCTCGTAGACAAGGATATGCCGATTCAGGTTTCTAACCTGGCTCTGTGGAACGCCAAAGCTGGCAAGGGTGACCGCGTCGGCTTCAAGGTGCTCGACGATGGTCGCAAGGTTCGCGTGTTCAAGTCGAACGGCGAACAGGTTGAGGCATAAGGGGATCCGCATGTCACGTTTGCAAGATTTTTACAAAAATACGGTTGCCCCGGCGCTGATGAAAGAATTCAGCTTCAAGTCGCCAATGGAAGTGCCGCGCATCACCAAAATCACCCTGAACATGGGTGTGGGTGAGGCCGTTGCTGACAAGAAGGTTCTTGAGCACGCCGTTTCCGACCTGACCAAAATTGCTGGCCAAAAACCAGTAGTTACACTGTCGCGTAAGTCGATCGCCGGCTTCAAGATCCGTGATAACTACCCGATTGGCTGCATGGTAACCCTGCGCGGTCCGCGCATGTTCGAATTCCTGGACCGTCTGGTCACCGTGGCCCTGCCGCGAGTGCGTGACTTCCGTGGTATTCAGGGCAAGGGTTTTGATGGCCGTGGTAACTACAACATGGGTGTCAAAGAGCAGATCATTTTCCCGGAAATCGAGTACGATAAGATCGATGCTCTGCGCGGGATGAATATCAGCATCACGACAACCGCGAAGAATGACAGCGAAGCCAAGGCTCTGCTGACTGCCTTCAAGTTCCCTTTCAAGAATTGAGGCGATTATGGCCAAAACAGCCCTGATCAATCGTGAAGCGAAGCGTCGCGCGCTTGTTGCGAAATTCGCCAAGAAGCGTGAAGCCCTGCAGGCAATCATTAACGACCAGTCGCAAAGCGACGAAGTTCGTTACGAAGCCCGCTTGAAGCTGCAACAGCTGCCGCGTAACGCTAACCCAACCCGTACCCGCAACCGCTGTCAGTTGACGGGCCGTCCCCGTGGCACATTCCGTAAATTCGGTCTGTGTCGTCACAAGATCCGTGAGCTCGCCTTTAAGGGAGAAATCCCGGGCGTGATCAAGGCCAGCTGGTAAGCAGGAGGATTTGATATGGCAATGAGTGATCCGATCGCCGATATGCTGACCCGCATCCGCAATGCGCAAATGGCACAAAAGCTGGTGGTGCGTATGCCCTCCTCCAAGCTGAAAGTGGCCGTTGCAAAAGTGCTCAAGGATGAAGGTTACGTTGAGGATTTTGCCGTGCGTGGTGAAGCTGCCAAGCCGGAATTAGAAATTGGTCTGAAGTACTACGCTGGCCGTCCAGTGATTGAGCGCATCGAGCGCGTCTCTCGCCCTGGTCTGCGTGTCTACAAACCGTCTGCTGACATTCCCCGCGTCATGAATGGCCTGGGCATTGCAATCGTCTCGACCCCGCAAGGTGTTATGACTGATCGTAGCGCTCGTGCAGCCAATGTCGGCGGCGAAGTGCTCTGCTACGTGGCGTAAGGGAGGATTCGACATGTCTCGTGTAGCTAAGAATCCAATCGCACTGCCTAAAGGTGTTGAAGTTAATCTGGCTGGTGGCAATGTCACCGTCAAGGGCCCGCTGGGCTCGCTGACGCTGAACCGCAACCCGGCTGTTGATGTACAGGTTGAAGGTGAGCAGTTGGTAGTGAAGGCTGTTGCGGGTGCAGAAAATGCAAACGCACTGTCGGGCACGACCCGCGCACTGCTGGCTAACCTCGTTGACGGCGTGTCCAAGGGTTTCGAAAAGAAACTCACTCTGGTTGGTGTGGGCTATCGTGCCGCAGCCCAGGGCGACACCCTGAACCTTTCGCTCGGTTTCTCGCACCCGGTTGCCCACAAGATGCCTGCTGGCGTCAAAGTGGAAACCCCGTCGCAAACCGAAGTCCTGATCAAGGGGATCGACAAGCAACAAGTAGGTCAGGTTGCTGCCGAAATTCGTGCTTACCGCAAGCCAGAGCCTTACAATGGCAAGGGTGTGCGATACGCCGATGAGGTCGTCATCCTCAAGGAAACCAAGAAGAAGTAAGGGTGCCTCATGAAAGATAAGAAACAGTCGCGTCTGCGCCGTGCCCGTCAGGCACGTGCCCGCATCGCTGGCCTGAAGGCCGTGCGCCTGAGCGTTTTCCGCACCAACCAGCAAATCTACGCCCAAGTCATCTCGGCTTGTGGTGGCAAGGTTCTGGCTGCTGCCTCTACCGTTGAAACGGAAATCCGTAAGGACGTTCCAAACGGCGGTAACGTTGCTGCTGCACAAACGGTTGGCAAGCTGGTTGCTGAGCGTGCCCGCAAGGCAGGTATCGAAGAAGTAGCTTTTGACCGTTCGGGTTTCAAGTACCACGGACGCGTCAAGGCTCTGGCTGAAGCTGCCCGTGAAAACGGTCTCAAGTTCTAAGCCGCGTAGGAATCGAGGATAACTATGGCGAAAGCACAAAGTCGCAAACCGCAACAAGCGGAAGAGCGTGATGAGTCTGGCCTGCGCGAGAAGATGGTTGCCATCAACCGCGTTAGCAAGACCGTAAAGGGTGGCCGCATCATGAGCTTCGCCGCACTGACCGTGGTCGGTGACGGTGATGGTGGTGTCGGCATGGGTAAGGGCAAGGCTCGCGAAGTGCCATTGGCAGTTCAAAAGGCCATGGAAGAAGCCCGCCGCCGCCTGTTCAAGGTCTCGCTGAAGAACGGTACCGTCCAGCACACGCTGATCGGCCGTCACGGCGCGGCCAAGGTGATCATTCAGCCGGCACCTGAAGGTACCGGGATCATCGCTGGTGGTGCAGTTCGTAACGTGTTTGAAGTCGTTGGTATCACCAACGTCGTTGCCAAGTGCCTTGGCTCGACAAACCCTTACAACGTCATCCGCGCAACCCTGAATGGTCTGAAGGCAATGAATACACCTTCGGAAGTTGCTGCCAAGCGCGGCAAGACCGTTGAAGAAATTCTGGGGTAAGTCATGTCGAATAAAAAACTCAAGGTTACGCTCGTCAAGAGCGTTATCGGTACCAAGCAAGACCATCGCGCTACTGTGCGTGGTCTGGGTCTGGGCCGTCTTAACTCGACCGCTGTGCTGGAAGACACCCCGGCTGTACGCGGCATGATTCACAAGGTGCAATACCTGGTGAAGAGCGAAAGCGTCTAAGAGGAAGCTATGGAACTCAATACCATTAAACCGGGTGCTGGTGCCAAACACGCTGCAAAGCGCGTTGGTCGCGGCATCGGCAGCGGTCTGGGCAAAACTTCGGGCCGTGGTCACAAGGGTCAGAAGTCGCGTACCGGCGGTTACCACAAGGTTGGTTTCGAAGGCGGTCAAATGCCGCTGCATCGTCGCCTTCCAAAGCGTGGTTTCGTTTCGCTGACACGCGCACGTGTTGCTGAAGTTCGCCTGAGCGATCTGCAGAACATGCCTGTTGACGACGTCGACCTGGCCGTGCTCAAGCAGTGTGGCGTTGTATCGTCGCTGGCATTGTCAGCCAAGGTTGTGCTGTCTGGTGAAATCAGCCGCAAGGTTGTGCTCAAGGGCATCGGCGCTACCAAGGGTGCCAAGGCAGCCATCGAAGCCGCTGGCGGCTCGATCGAAGCAGCATAAGTTATACAGGAACTGATCGGACATGCAGCAAAACGCACTCACGCAGGGTAGCAAACACGGGGAACTTAAGCGTCGCTTGATGTTCCTCCTGGGTGCGCTCATCGTGTACCGCATCGGCGCGCACATTCCCGTACCGGGAATCGACCCGTCGGTGCTGTCCGATCTTTTTTCCCGTCAGAAAGACGGTATCCTCGGCATGTTCAACATGTTCTCAGGTGGTGCGCTGTCTCGCTTTACCGTTTTTGCTCTGGGCATCATGCCCTACATCTCGGCATCGATCATCATGCAATTGATGACGGTCGCTAGTCCAGCGCTGGAGTCTCTAAAAAAAGAGGGACAGGCCGGACAACACAAGATTTCTCAGTACACCCGCTACGGCACTGTCGTTCTGGCATTCTTCCAGGCGCTCGGTATTGCTGTTGCGCTTGAAGCACAGCCTGGTCTCGTGCTAGATCCGGGCATGGGTTTCCGTTTTGAAACCGTCATCACCCTAGTCACCGGCACCATGTTCCTGATGTGGGTGGGTGAACAGATCACTGAGCGTGGTCTGGGTAACGGCATCTCGATTATCATTTTTGCCGGTATTGCGGCGGGTCTGCCAGGTTCTCTGGGTGGTATTCTGGAACTGGTGCGTACCGGTGCCATGAACCCACTCACCGCCATCGTTATCGTTGCCATCGTTGCTGTCGTTACCGCATTCGTCGTATTCGTTGAGCGTGGCCAACGCCGTATTCTGGTCAATTACGCCAAGCGTCAAGTGGGCAACAAACTTTATGGTGGCCAGTCGTCATTCCTGCCGCTCAAGCTCAACATGGCCGGCGTGATTCCGCCAATCTTCGCCTCGTCGATCATCCTGTTTCCGGCAACGCTGGCAGGCTGGTTCGGTTCGGGTGAAAACATGCTGTGGCTCAAGGATATCGCCAACGGTCTGTCGCCGGGTCAACCGCTGTACATTCTGTTCTACGCGGCCGCTATCGTATTCTTCTGTTTCTTCTATACCGCGCTGGTATTTAACACCCGCGAAACTTCTGACAATCTGAATAAGAGTGGTGCGTTCATTCCTGGCATCCGTCCGGGTGAGCAGACCTCGCGTTATATCGAAAAAATTCTGACCCGCCTCACGCTGATTGGTGCTGTATACATCACCATCGTCTGCCTGTTGCCAGAATTCCTGATTCTCAAGTGGAACGTACCGTTCTACTTTGGCGGCACCTCGCTGCTCATTATTGTGGTCGTCACCATGGACTTCATGTCCCAGGTGCAGGCTTTCGCAATGTCGCATCAGTATGAAAACCTCCTGAAGAAGGCTAACTTCAAAGGCGGCTTAGGTAGCCGGTAATTAGCTACCTAGTCATACCGATCTAAGCAGTAACCGTTTTTTGTTTTAAATCTCTACGCAAGAACCCGACGGGAAGCCACGGCTGGGCTGAACGTCGATATAAAGGAGTAGGTAATGAAAGTTTTGGCTTCGGTACGGCGCATCTGCCGGAACTGCAAGATCATCCGCCGCAAAGGTGTGGTGCGTGTGATTTGCACCGATCCGCGCCACAAGCAGCGTCAGGGTTAATTGCGTCGTCGACGCAATTGTTCAAGTTCAGTAGAGACTGAGGATACTCAATGGCTCGTATTGCTGGGGTAAATATTCCCAACCATCAACATGCCGAAATCGCACTGACTGC
>JBPCSW010000003.1:0-10175 GCA_051006675.1 Fluviibacter sp. | reverse complement strand
GCGTAATGGCATAGAGATCACGCTGGGCAGCATTGAATCGCCCGTTAACAGGAAAGGTACGGGTAATGTCCGAGGCGTAGCCGCTCACTTCGCAACCGGCATCGATCAGGACTAAATCCCCATCGCGCAGCGTTTGGTTGTTGGCGGTGTAATGCAGGACACAGGCGTTGGCGCCGCCAGCAATAATGGCCGGGTACGAAGGCGGGTGGCCACCGGCCTGCAAAAAAGCGTACTGTAGTTCTGCATCCAGTTGGTATTCGTAAAGACCAGGTGCGCATGCACGCATGGCCCGGCAATGTGCATTGGCCGCAATGTCAGCGGCGCGTTGCATCAGTGCCAGTTCGATGACATCCTTATTACGTCGCATGGGTTCTACCAGTGCGCGCCAATCGGCAACCATGGTTGGTGCCTGTTTTCCGGCGCGGGACTGGGATCGTGCTTGTTCGAGCCAACGACCTGCGCGTGTATCCCATTCAGGGTTGGTGCCTACGCTATGCCAGAGCGTTTGTGCGCCGATCAGGTGTTCGCTAACGATGCGATCAAGGTCTTCTAAGGCGTACGCGGCATCGAAATGAAAGCGTTCTCGGGCGGCGTCAGGGCCAAACCGAAAGCCTTCCCAGAGTTCGCGTTCTTCATTCTTGGCGCGGCAAAACAACAGGCTCTGCGGATTATCCGAAACCAGCAATACGAGTACGGCATCCGGCTCTTCAAAGCCGGTGAGGTACCAGAAATTGCTATCGAAGCGGAAGGGGTGGTGCGTATCCCGGTTGCGAATCAGTTCGGTTGATGTCGGAATGATGGCAACGCCACGTCCTTTTTTATGCATCTCCACGAGTAGCTGTTGTCGACGATGCGCGAAAGGTGCTGCGTCAAAAGCCTTCGGGGCTAAAGGAGCAAGTGGCAGAGGGAGCGAACGGATGTCAGGCATCATGCAGGAGCGTAAACAGGACAACTGATCATACGCCTCCTGAGGGCTTATAGGGGCTGGGTTGCACGCAATTCTGCATCTAGCGCGGCAAGCCGGTCGGGGGTGCCCACGTCCTCCCAGCGGCCGGTATGGCGCTCACCACTGACGCGTTGGTCAGTCATTGCAGCGCGGAGCAGCGGCGCCAGCTTGGCAGGAGTTCCTAGCGTGAGGTCTTTAAACAGGCTGGGGCGGTAGAAGCCGATGCCGGCAAAGGTGAGTGCAGGCACATCCGCAATTTTGTCGGAGACCCTATTATTCTGCAGTGTGAAGTCGCCACTAGGGTGCTGTGGTGGGTTGTTGACTAGCACCAGATGTGCCAGGTCAGTGCTGCGCATCGTGACCTGCGCAATAGGCCAATCGCAGTAGATATCGCCATTAATGACTAAAAACGGCGCATCGCTGCCATTGTCTAGGTGCCGCAGCGCCTGGTAAATGCCGCCGGCGGTTTCCAGGGCACCGACAGGTTCCGGCGACCAGGTAATCGACAGACCCCATTGAGAGCCATCACCCAAACGAGATACCAGTTGCTTGCCCAGGTGCGCATGGTTGATAACGATGTCTTTGATCCCTGCGGCTGCCAGGCGTTCCAGGTGGTAAACAATGAGCGGTTTATCTGCTGCGGGCAGCAAAGGTTTGGGGCAGTGATCGGTGAGCGGACGCATGCGTTCGCCTCGGCCGGCAGCCAGAATCATTGCGCGCATGGTCTGGCCTTCGAAAGTGTAGCCAATCTGTAGATCGCGTGGCGATAGACGTTCGAGAATAGGCACCAGCGGGCGCAATTCAGCATAACGCTCGGCAGTGCGATAGGCATAATTAAAGAAACGCGGCAGAACTTCCAGATAATGGCCTTTGTTATCCCGGTAGTTCAGACGGCAGAAAATACCCAGAACCTTTAAGTGACGCTGTAGCCCCATAAACTCGTAGGCACGCCAGAAATCCCCAAAATCAGGGTGCACGGGCAGACCGGCTTTGCGGGCTTGTTCCCAGTAACGAATCACCCAATCCAGTTCGCGCTCTTCGTCCCAGGAGATAAAGGCATCGCGGAATAGCGACACCACATCATAAGTAATTGGGCCATATACCGCATCCTGGAAGTCCAGAATGGCGGGGGTGGACGGATCGTCCGTCAGCATCATGTTGCGCGGCATGTAGTCGCGGTGAACAAAGACCTGGGGTTGGGCCAGCGCCGAAGCGACCAGGGCCTCCATGACGCTATCGAGCCACCCCTGTTCTTTTTCGGTCAGTTCGATACCGGCGTGCCGTGCGATACACCACTCCGGAAATAGTGCTAACTCACGACGAAGCAGGGCTTCATCATAAGCGGGCAAAATGTCCGCCTTGGAGCTGACTTGCCACTGCACCAGTGCCTTGATTGCGCCCCGCATGAGGCTATCTGCAGTTTTTGTATCTGCGGCGTGCAGCGTTTTCAGGTAACCGCTATTACCCAGGTCGTTCAGCAAGAGATAGCCATTGGTCGGGTCTGCCGCCAGAATTTTAGGGGCTACTAGGTCGGCATCGGCCATGAGGCCGGCAATCTGGATAAAGGGGCGCACATCTTCTTTGTCCGGCGGGGCATCCATCAGAATGGCCGTCTCGCCACCGGGCCATGTCGCCCGGAAGTAACGGCGAAAACTGGCATCCGCCGAAGCAGGGGTCAGGACGGGGGTGCCCGGATAGATTTGGCTTTGAGTGGCAAATTCGGTGCCCGAAAGCAGGCGGGCGTCAATTGTCGAGTTCATGGGGCAGAGGGTAGCCGAAAGGCGTCTTTGAAGGGTAAAAATGCTAGAATTGACAGTATTTTACCTTGTGCGGGCAAGTGGCTGAAATCCATCCCTTTGCGCGCCTATCTGGAACTAATCGTTGTTTATTGTTGTGCCTTCCCGTTTACCCACATTTCCCCGCGAATTTCTGAGCCGTGGCGCACCAGCGCCTATGGGCGTGCGCTTGCCCCTGGCTGTATGGGTGGCAACACTGGGTTTGGGCGGAGCCGTATTGATGGTGAGCACGCCGGTTTTTGCCCAAAGCAGTGCGACGCCCGTGCGGATGGAGCCGTTACTCGTGGATCCGGCCTTGCTGGGTGGCGCCCCAGCGACACCTTCTTCAGGTGCGGCGGCATTGGGCGGCATGCCAAGTCTTGGCCCTGTCAGCAAAAAGGGCGCGCCTAAAAAAGTTGTGCAACAGCCGATTATTCAGGCGCCGGCACAACCTGTGGTTACAGAAGCGACGCCGGTTGCTGAAACATCAGCCCCGACGCCTGTGCCGGCAAAATCAAACAAGGTTGCTGCAGCACCCGTCAAATCAGAGTCTGCACCAGAGCCAGTGGCTCCCGAACCCGTTCCAGCGCCTGCGCCATCTCCAACCCCGGCTCCGGCGCCTTCAGCGCCTAGCGCTCCAAGCGCACCGCGCACACCCGCGCCAACGCAGCCGGTTGCCGAAACAACGACCAAACCTCAATCGCCTGCGTTGGCCAAGGATCAGACCGAACTTCTGGCCGATGTTATTACGGGTCGTAATGATCTGGAGCTCACAGCAACGGGTAATGCCGAATTGCGCCGCGATGGCACGATCCTTAATGCGGATCGTATCGTTTACAGCATCGTTGAAGACAATGTGGATGCGCAAGGCAATGTCCTTTACCGGGATCCGGCGCAAGGAACAACCATGGCCGGTACCGATGCCGATATCGTCGTGGCAGCCAGAACCGGTTATATCAATAACGCCAATTACGAAATTCGCCAGAAAAAGCAGATTGCACAGGTTAACCAGGGGCCGTGGTCGTTTAATGCACCGCCCCTTGGTGCAACACCGACCGCCAGCGCTGGCGCTGCTGTTCCGATGGGGGGTACCAATGTGCCTACCTATGGTGTTGCGGCAAGTTCGACATTAACGCAGCAGCCCGGACAGCAGACAGCCATCAATGAAGCAGTCGCAAGCGGTGCTGATGCAGAAACACAAGCGCAGACAGCGAGTATGGGTGGTACGGCTTTCTTGTCGGGACAGACGCCGCTGGCAAAGATTGTCGAGACGATGTCTCATGGGCAGGCAGCGCGCATTAACCTCGAAGGCGAAAACCGCTATCGGGCAGAGGATGCGACTTACACTACTTGTCCGGCGGGCGATAGCGGTTGGTACGCACGCGCTTCCACTTACCACCTGGACTATGAGCAGAATGAGGGTAGCGCAACCAATTCGTTGCTTTACTTCCAGAACGTGCCTTTCCTCTACATGCCCTATGCTTTTTTCCCGTTGGATCGTGGTCGGCATTCAGGCTTCCTGTCGCCTAGCCTCGGCTCCTCGAAGCTCAATGGCTTCCAGACGATTGTTCCGTATTACTTCAATCTGGCGCCTAACTACGATGCAACGTTTGCGCCCGCCATTTACGGCAAGCGCGGTGTCTCGTTTAATACCGATTTCCGTTATCTAGGTAATACGGGGCAGAGCCCGGTGCCTACCTATACCGGTAAAGATGCGTTCAATTACATGCCGAATGACCGGTTGGCCAATCGGGATCGCTGGAGCTTCCTGTCGCAGCACCAGCAGCAATTCAATAATGTGTTGCCGGGTCTTTCGGGCGCCTGGGATCTGCAAGGTGTGTCTGACTCGTATTACTTCACAGACCTGAACAATTCATTGGCGGCAATGTCGCAATCCTACCTGCCACGTACGGGTCGGGTTAACTATGCAGCGCCCACCTGGAATGCATCAGTGGTAGCACAGGGTTACCTGACGCTAAACTTTAACCCGAGCGCTTCGGTGGCAACGCCTTATCAGTTGTTGCCTCAGGTTAATTTCGCTATGAATCGCTCCCTGCTTAACGCAGCGGGCTTTAGCAATGTACGGCTCAATGAGCATGATGAGCTTGAAGTGCTTTCCAGCAATGGCATGTTTGATCAACCGGCTCGCATGGATGCATTGGTTTCGGCAAATAGCTCTTACTTTACGAACCAGACGCAATCGTATGTCCAGGGTAATCGCCTATGGGCCTATCCGCAATTCGTCACAAGCTGGCAATCGCCAGGTGTTTACGTTACCCCTAAAGCGGGTGTGCACTACACGCAGTACAACACGAACGCAGGTCAATTAACGACATCGGGTAGCGGTAGTACTACAGCCATTAATTCGGACAATGCATCGCGTACACTGCCAATTCTCTCGTTAGACTCGGGCATGGTTTTTGATCGTAAGACTGAATATTTTGGTCGTACGCTCAACCAGACTTTGGAGCCTCGACTCTATTACCTCTATGTGCCTTATCGCAGTCAGACGAACCTGCCACTATTTGATACCGGTATCGCTGACGTGAGCTACGCACAGATGTTCAGCGAGAACATCTTTACGGGTTGGGATCGCGTGTCGAATGCGAATCAGGTCACTGCAGCCTTGTCGAGCCGTTACTCGATGGATAAGACAGGTCAGCAACTCATGGGCTTTAGCGTTGGCCAGCGTATCTTCTTCCAGCCGCAACAGGTGAATCTGTATTCCGCGCCAGGTCTGTCGACCAGTAGTTACGGCAGTAATGACTACTTTGCTCAAGCGAATGGCATGGTGGCACCGTATACCTCGATTAATGGCTTTGCACAGGTTAGCCCTTACGCCCAATCCAGTTCTACGAGCAACAGTACCAAGGTCAATCGTATCAACCGTGCCAGTATTGGCGGTAAGTTCCAGCCAAGTCGCGAAAACGTGTTGAATTACGCCTATCGCTACCAGAACCAGGACTATATTCCTGGTGCAACAACATCGGGGGCGAGCTCTCCTGCCGTCATGCAGAACGATGTGAGCGCCGCCTGGAAAATCTGGGGGCCTTTGCGCGCGGTAGGTCGTTATACCTACTCGGCTGTACAGTCATCACAGATTGAAAGCTTGGCTGGTATTGAGTATAACGCTTCCTGTTGGACAGCACGGGCGGTGTATCACCGGGCAATGACCTATAGTTCGACACAAACGCCATTCCTCAACACCAGTTTCTTTGTGCAGCTGGAACTTAAGGGTATGGGTAGTATTGGCTCAAGTCCACTGGACGTATTACGTCGCAACGTACCGAATTACACCCGAACCTCAGACGCGGCTTTTATGCCGCCGATGACAGATCCTTATTATTGATCGATCGCAGAACATGAAAATGCTCAATCGTTTCAAAACTATGGTTGCCGTAATCTTTTCGGCAGCGTTAATGGTCGGGGTGAGTCAGGCTGCACCAGCTAATCCGGCACCTGTACAAAGATCGTCGCAGCCACAAACGCTAGACCGTATTGTGGCCGTTGTGAATGATGGGGTCATCACACAGAATCAGCTCAATTCACGGGTGCGCTCGGCAACCTCGCAATTACATCGCCAAAAAGTACAGCTACCCCCGCAGGAGATTCTGCGTCAGCAGGTGCTTGATCAGATGATTACGGAGCGGGCGCAAGTTCAAACTGCAAAAGAAGCAGGCATTCAGGTTGATGACTCAGATCTGGAACAGGCACTGGTTCGCGTAGCTGCCAACCAGAAAATGACGCCGCAGCAAATGCGTCAGGTCGTTGAGAAAGATGGCATTGCCTGGCCCGATTTCCGGGAAGAGATTCGTAGTCAGATGATGATTGCCCGTGTGCGTGAACGGGAAGTCGATGCCCGGGTGAATGTATCGCCGGGAGAAGTGGATAACTTCCTTGCGAATCAGGCGGCCACAGGCGTTGGTGAAGAGGTGCATTTGGCACACATTATTATTCGTATCCCCGAAGGGGCTTCTCCAGAAACACTAAATAAGTTGCGACTTAAGGCCGTATCGATTGATGAACAGGCAAAGGCCGGCAAAGATTTTGGCCAGCTCGCTGCAACCTATTCTGAGTCGAATGATGCGATGCAGGGCGGTGACCTCGGCTTCCGTCCGTTGGACAGCTTGCCTCAGGTGATGAGCTCGGCGATTGCTAATCTCAAACCGGGTCAGGTGAGTGATGTGGTACGGAGTCCGAGTGGGTTTCATATCGTCAAATTGATCGCGCGTAAAGGTGGTAGCGCTTTGCCACAGATTCAACAGACTCATGCGCGTCACATCCTGATCAAAGTGACGGAAGTGACTTCCGAAGCCGAGGCGCGTCAGAAAATTAACCAGGTGCATAGCCGTCTAAAAAATGGTGAAGACTTCGCCGCGCTCGCCAAGCTTTATTCCCAGGATGGATCCGCCCAGAAGGGTGGCGATCTGGGTTGGCTATATCCCGGTGACACCGTACCGGCATTTGATCAGGCAATGAACGCCCTGAAGATTGGTGAAATCAGCAACCCGGTACAGTCCCAGTTTGGCTTCCATATTATTCAGGTGCTGGAGCGTCGTACAACAGACGTCTCTCAAGAGCGTCAACGTCAGCGTGCCACCATGGCATTGCGCCAGCGCAAACTGGAAGAGGCTAATCAGGAGTGGATCCGTCAGGTGAGAGACCGCGCCTATGTCGAGATTCGTCTGGATGATCAATGACCTCTGTACGTCTTGCTATTACTTCGGGTGAGCCAGCAGGGATAGGCCCCGATTTGTGTCTGCGCTTGGCGGAGCGTGCCTGGGCGGATGAGCTCGTTGTGCTTTGCGATCAACAATTGCTCGCAACACGTGCAGCCGAAATAGGGATTCAAGTGCGTTTCCGCGCTTATGATCCTACGCAACCGATAGCGCCATCGCAGCTCGGTGAAATTACCGTGTGCGACATTAAGAGCCATGTGCCCGTGGTCACGGGCGTGTTAAATCCGGTGAATAGTGAGTACGTGATTGCGCTATTAGATCGCGCTATTTCTGGGTGTAGGTCGAACGAATTTGCAGCCATGGTCACAGCGCCTTTGCACAAGGGTGTGATTAATGAAGCAGGGCGTTCATTCACCGGCCATACCGAATATCTCGCGGAGCAAACCGAGACACCGCTGGTAGTGATGATGCTGGCTGGGGATGCGCCACATGGTCCGCTGCGCGTTGCATTGGTCACCACCCATTTGCCGTTGTCAGCGGTGCCTGCCGCAATTACGACAGAAACCTTAAGCGCCGTCATACGTATTCTGGACCATGATCTACGAACCAAATTTGGTCTGTCTGCCCCCCGGGTACTGGTGGCAGGCCTTAACCCCCACGCCGGAGAAGGTGGTCACATGGGGCATGAAGAAATCGATACGATCATTCCCACCCTGGAAAAGCTACGTGTAGAGGGTATGCATCTGATCGGACCATTGCCTGCCGACACCCTGTTTACGCCTAGGGTGGTGCCACAGGGTGTTGCTGTCCTCGCCCTGTATCACGATCAGGGGCTTGGCCCACTGAAGTACGCGACCTTTGGTCAGGGCATTAACATTACGCTGGGGCTGCCGATTATTCGTACCTCGGTGGATCACGGCACAGCATTGGATCTGGCCGGTCGTCGACTGGACGGCACTGCACCCGTAGCCGATCCGGGCAGCCTTTATGCTGCAGTGACTTTAGCTGCGCAATTGTCCAGAAAGCAGTCGTCATGAATCGCTCATCCAGCAAAGCTGCTAGCAAACTGGCACAGGAAACGGGCCACAAGGCCCGTAAGCGTTTTGGGCAGAACTTTCTGATCGATCAGGGCATTATTCATGGCATCGTCGATGCGGTGAACCCCCGGCCCGGTGAGCGGGTGGTTGAAATTGGCCCTGGTCTCGGGGCGCTGACACAACCATTGCTGGAACGTGCTGGGCATTTGCATGTGGTTGAGCTGGATCGCGACCTCATTGCGCGTCTTGAAAAGAAATACACGCGGGAGCAAATGACGATCCATGCAGGGGATGCACTGGCATTTGATTTTTCGACGCTCGGTCCCGAGCTCAGAGTGGTGGGTAACCTGCCTTACAATATCTCTACGCCGATTCTGTTTCATCTGCTCGATAAGGTCGAAGCCATTCGTGATATCCACGTAATGCTGCAAAAAGAAGTCGTCGATCGCATGGTGGCACCACCGGGCCATTCGGACCGTAGCCGCCTCTCTGTCATGCTGCAGCGCTACTGTTATCTGGAACCCTTGCTGGATGTGCCACCGGAGTCATTCGATCCGGCGCCCAAGGTCAATTCGGCTGTGGTGCGCATGATGCCACGACCCATCGCTGACCGTTTGCCGGTGGACGAAGCTGCTTTACGCAGTGTTGTGAACGCAGCTTTCTCTCAGCGTCGCAAGATGGTTAGAAACACCCTCAAGCCGTTGATGAGCAGTGAGCAGATCGAAGCTGCCGGAGTTGACCCTACAGAACGTGCCGAACAGCTCAGCGAAGCAGACTTCGTTGCGCTGGCTAAGCAGCTCGCTTGATTAGCCGTTAAAAGTTGCGATCACCGGCGTGTGATCGGATGGACGTTCCAGAGCGCGCGGTGATTTATCGATCAAGCATTCAGTACAACGTTCGGCCAGTGGTGCGCTGGCGAGAATATGGTCAATGCGCAAACCGAAATTGCGGCGAAATGCATTCATGCGGTAATCCCACCAGGAAAAGCTTTTCTCCGCCTGCTCGAATTTACGAAAGACGTCGGTTAAGCCCAGAGCTTCGAGTGCAGCAAAGGCCTCGCGTTCCGGTGGCGATACATGAATGGCTTCTTTCCAGTCCGGGTGCGCATCGGCATCAGTAGGGGCAATGTTGTAATCGCCAATTACACACAGGGATGAATGCGTAAGGAGTTCGTTGCGAAGCCAGGCGGTTAAGTGCGATAACCAATCGAGCTTGTAGGCGAATTTTTAACTGCCGGGTTCTTGGCCATTGGGAAAGTAGCCATTCACGACACGCACGCCGTTAATGTTGGCGGCAATGATGCGTTGTTGTGGATCGTCATAACCGGGTATGCCCCGCTGCTCATCAGTAGCGGTTTCTGGGGATAGTAATGCAACACCATTGTAGGTTTTCTGGCCGGCAAATACGGCATGGTAGCCGGCTTCTTGAATGGCTTCCAGTGGAAATTTTACATCCTCACACTTCAGTTCCTGGAGGCCAACCACATCCGGTTGAGCAGCGCTGAGCCAATCCACTAGATGCGGCAGCCGAACATTGAGCGAATTGACATTACAGTTTGCGATTTTCATAGTTATCAGGAGGGGGTTAGTGGCGGGCGTCAGATTCAGGCGCAGTAAAAACCCAATCTGCCTGCAAGGTCGTCTGTGAGAGGGCTATATGTAATCGAGCACGCCAGCGCATAGCACCGGTAACGCAAACGGGAATGCTCCCCGTGCCGACCCATTGACCATCGTGCTGC
>JBPCSW010000002.1:0-4691 GCA_051006675.1 Fluviibacter sp. | reverse complement strand
ATCATCTGGCGTCTCTGGTTGATCGCCCATGTCCGTGACAAGGCGGTCTTCGGGCGAGCCCTTTTTGACTCTCGTCAATGTCTCGTCGGAAAGATTAAACATGACTCACCCTGCCTTTCGCCTTATCCGCGCTGTTGCTCATAGTCCAAGACCTCGATTGTCCGCTTGTTACCGCCTTGGTCGATGGTAACTTCACCGATCACCGAGGCCTCTGTCGGATCAAGCGGCATGGTCAGCAGGTCGAGAAGGTGGTCATAGATCAGGGTCGCAACCTTGCGCGCCTGAGACAGATCGCTCTCGTACCCGAGACTCTGTGCGAAAGCACTTGCCGCATGAGCCAGATATTTCGGATTATTGTAACGGTAAGCCGCTGATAACGCTACAACAACAGGCTTGAAACCTTCGCGGCGGTAGCGCGGGATGACGACAAGGCACGGTTCGGTGTCTTCCTGATCGTCGTTGTAGAGCCAGGTGCCGAAGATCGACAGATCGCCGACATCGCGGCTGAAATGGTGGCGGGTCAGGTCAATGGCTGGTTTGGCGCGTTCGAGTTCCATTATGCGGCCTCCGGCAATGGTTCATACTTCTTCTCAAACTCTTCCTCCGACATGACAGTAACGCACCTACTGTCGCCGATCCGCTCGACAACAAAGTAATCGCCACGAAGAAGCGTGATTGCGTCTTCGTCATTGCGTATTTGAATGTGAAGTTCGCAGCCTACCCCCGACTCCGAATATCTCATTGCCACTGGCAGGCACAACGCTCTGATCTCTGCGAGACTGGACGCGCCTTTGAACCGAACGGCATCTATGGTTGGTGTCCTTGCGACGTATTTCATGGTCTTCTCCTAGTGTGATTATAGCGTTCTGACAGAGCCGCCTGCGCTGCTCTTGCGGCGCCAGCTGCCGACAGACGGCACGCTCGACGATCCGATGATCTGGCCGTTGGCAAGCGCCTGGCCGAACTGGCGGAAGCTGTCGGCGCCCTCAGAGTGTACGTCATGTCGGGGAGTATCCCGCCAAGTGCCCAGACGATCATTCCATTCCTTGCGGTACATCTCAAGGTGGATCAGCCCTTCGGAGCAGTTGGTTTCGTCGAACCAGCATTGCGGGAAAGCGTCTCGCGTTTGCTGGATGCCGTGGTTCACGTCGATGATGCGGGGCACAATCTCGACGTTGCGCAGGCCTAAGTCTTCCAACATCTGCTTTGGGCTCATGTTGGCGTGCGTGCCCTGGCGGGCGTGTTCTGCATCATGGGGCAGGTAATGACGCCCCCAGACGTAGCCAAACTCCTGCATACGCTGCACGAAATGGCTGTAGGGCTCGCCCCATGCCTCATAGAAGCGGATGAAGCGGTGCTCCATGCCGATCTTCTGGTGGAACCAGATCGCCGTGCCGTCGCTGTTGCCGATGTCCCAGTAGGTGTTGACGGGGACGTTCGCCACCCATGGCACTACGCAAATGCGGTTCTGCTGGCGGGCGGAAGTGATCTGATTGGTGTAGTAGCAGCCTTCCGTCGATTGCTCGAAGGCCTCGTCCGAAGTCGATGGGTATTCCTGCTTCATCATCTGCTGGTCGCCGGAGAAGTCCGTGCGCCGCTTGGTGACGTACCATGCGCGCTTGCGCATCGACAGGCTGCGGCCGATCTTCTGTTCCAGCGCGTCGAAGTAGTCGTGATCCTTGTCGGTGATGATGACGCCTTGGGGGTCGAGCTCGTATTCGTCGGCGTCCCACCAGCTGAAGAAGTGGAAGCGCATGTCGATGGGCGAGAGCTTCTTGGCGGCGTCCTTGTCGGCCTTGGCCTGCTGGCACATGTCGAAGAAAGCCCCTTCCCTGCCCTCGGCCGTGGATTCGATAAAGACAAAGCCCTCCTGATCCACGGTCGGCAGCGAACCGGTCAGCACTTCACGCGCCTTGTCCGGGTATTTGGCGCATATCTTGCCGAACTCAGAGACGTGCAGGAATTGCAGCGTGCCCGAGCGCATGGATGTTCCCACCCGCAGGCTCGAGTTGTTCGCCAGCATGAGCTCGGATGCCGAGTCACGGGAGAGCGGCACGGCCTCCTTCACCACGTCGGGCAGCCGGTCATAGGCAAATTTGATCTTGTCGCGGAAAATGACGGTCGCCGCGTCCTTGTCCTGGGCGATGACGCCCGCCCGCACGTTCTCGTTGAACAGGCAGGTGTCGAGCATCATCAGCTGGATGAGCGTCGAGAAGCCACGTTGCCGAGCTTTCAGGATGACATTGCGCGTCCAGAGCTCGTTGAGCAGGGATTGCTGGGCTTCGTTGGGCTGGAAAGTGATGACCTTCCCGGATTTGTCCATAATTTTGTACAAAGTCCGCAGCCGATACTCCGGATCAGCCAGGCACTTTATGAACTCCGCCTCTTTCATTGGCCGCTCTTCACGTCAAACTTCGTGCCCGTGATCTGCTGCATCAACAGCATCACCGGGTTCTCAGCGTCGCCGCTGTGCGTGTTGTGCACTTCCTGGGGAAGAATCTTCGACCAGACCTGATAAAACTGGGTCGGGTTGTCTGCTCCCCATTGCACCAGCGATTCAACGCCTCCAAGGCGGTCAAAGGCGTCAAGAAGCGCCGACTTCACCGAGGTGGTCGTCTTGTTTGGCGTGCCCTTCTTCCGCCCTCCTGTTTTCTTTCCGATAGCCATCTAAATTCCTCTACTTTAGATGATCAGGATGGACATGAGACCATCCTGTGCGGGTCACAACCTTGTTGATCGTTCTTTGGGATACAGAGTATTTAGCAGCTAGTGCACGTTGTGTTATCCCGCCGGCATTGTACTCGTTCTGTATCTGCAACACTTTTTGATCGTCAAGTTTTGCACGTCCGTGCTTTTCTCCCTTTGTTGCTCGCTCTTTATTGGCGTGCAGCCAATGACGACGCTTTCTTGCCATGTCTTTGTTGTTGTCGTCCCGCGTCCCACCGAACAGGTGTGCAGGATTGCAGCACGACGGGTTATCGCAGGAGTGACAAACTGCTTCTGGATTTTCACCAGTTGCTATCCCGTAGGCGGCGCGATGGGCGAGTATCTGAGAGTTCCTAGATTTGCCAACGTGGAACCTTCCGTATCCGCTTTCGTCTTTGCAGCCAGACCACTCCCAGCAGGCTTCAGCTCCACCGGATTGATCGATGTAGCTTAAAAAGCGATCAACGTTGATCAAATATTCATCAACGAAACGCTGTTGTTTGGGCGTCAGAGCGTCCGGATCAGGTTTCGTTGGTTTTCGTTCTGCCTTCATTCGTATCCCTAGACTTTTGGCTAGCCTGTACGTCTGTAACAATGAGCAGCTTGGCGGTTGACTCCATTATGAAATCTTCACCATAACTCCTCGGTGTCCCGCTTGGTTTGATTTTCCGACCAATGGTAACACAAACACATAGGCGTCAACAGCATAGAATGGGGGGATGGAATGTTGGTGTCGGACAGACTGAACTCCGTGAGTGAGTTCTGTTTCGAGGATAGGCAAGAGGATGCGATAGCGAGAAGCCATGGCGTCCGGTTCACTGTGCGTGACATGGGGAATGGGGTGTTGCGGCTGGAGCAGCCGATACTCGACCCCTTGGGGTTCATCTGTAAGGATGCGGAGCGCCATGGGCGCTATCTGATGCAGCCGCCCTTCCCTGACTGGATGCTCGATATGGTCGATGCGGCCATCCGGGAGATTGGCATTGATGCGTGCCCTCCCATTCACCGCGTCCCGTCCCTTGCCTATGCGCATCCATTGGCAGACGGTGCTGTGGAAATCCTCGGGTGGCGTCACCCATCGTTCTTCCGGTGATTGCTTACGCCGAGCTTACAGGCGCCTCGCAGCATGTTGAGACGGTGCCGATCCGCTGATCGAATCCCGTCTCCCCGTGGCACTCGTATGAGCCGATGCCGAAGTCGATCTCCTTGGTGTCGCAGGGCTTTCCGCAGCTTTCACAGGTTGGCTGGTTGATCCCGCCGCATAATCCCCCGTACTTCCGGTGGGGGAATGGATATGCGTGGCAGTTGCAGACTGGCCGCTTCACGCTTTCACCTTCGAGATTATAGCATCTCCGCACAGTCTTGCGGCCTTGGCGGCGTTGTCTTTCCAGTGGGCGGCGCGGGTGTAGCAGGCCTGGGCGCAGTCCGTCCGGACGATAGCCGTGTACCGTTCAATCCAGTACATGCGGTTTTCTCGTTCTGTCATGGGCTTGTTGGCGTGCGCCGTCTCGATGTCGGCTTGCAGGATCATTTCGGCGATGTCGCGGGTCATTTCATGTTTCCTCCAATCTTTGCCGCTGCAAGCACGATTGCTCGGCGGGTTGATGCGCAGGGGTCGTTGCTATGCTCTACCGTGACCAAGAAGTCGCCAAGCATCTCGCGGCTATCACGACAACCTGCCATGACATCTGTGTACCCATTGCGAACGTAAACCCACAATTCAAACTTCACGGCCAGTCGCAGTGCATCGCCGTCATCGGTGAGCGGGTTCCAAATCCTGCACCCGTGCGGGCAGTCTGCATCTGACAGACCATACACGCCATGCGCATTGATAAGACGCTCTCCTATCGCTTTTGCTGCGGCTTCCAATAGTTCGTGGTCGTTGTTCATTTCACGTCCTCCGTTTCTACAGGCACATCGCGCCATTCGCCGGGAGAACCCGATGTGCTATTTGGAATATAAACATCACACGAAACGTCTTCCCA
>JBPCSW010000001.1:0-2786 GCA_051006675.1 Fluviibacter sp. | reverse complement strand
GTCGGGAATAGGGCGAAGGTTTTTATTCAACTTACCGCTTAAGAATCGATCAATGGATTCCTTGATCTCTTGGTGACGTGCATCCCCTTCATTGGAGTAGTTCGCAAGCATCCCGATATTGATGCCAAGAACTAGTGGTCTAGAACCTCTCTTATGTTCATCAAACTTCTCATCAAGTGCCTGTATGGCAGACTGATGAGGTGCAAAGCTATGCGTAGCGTCTAGATGGAAGTCAAACTTTTGTTGATATTCGCTAAAGCACCTGGTCAAAATTTCAGACTTACCATCGCCACTGCTCCCACATAAAAAGACAATTTTTTGTGCGTCAAGGGAACCAAGCAGCGTTCTCAGGTCGGTCTCGATGTCTTGCTGTACAAACAGCCAAGCCTTCATGTCATCGAGCTCATCCTTTTTCCGACTAGAAACCGTCGTTACTGAGAACGGGGAGGATTTGGCAAGTACGCCAAGGGCTTTTGTAAGGGTAATTGTGCTCATGGCTTTGGCATTGACTTTGCTTATTAAGCAATTCTATAGAGGAGGCTTCCACAGCCTCTAAAAGTGGCATTCTTTCGAATCAGACGCACCCAGTTCAACCGCAGCCTACTAAGGCTCGGACCGTAATTGATCAACAAAATGAGTTAGAAAATTAACCATTTCGTAATATATCGAGTCATAAGAATATCAGACCCAAAGCTCATCACGTGAGCCCAACAATGAAAACTCAAATCCGACGGCTTTAACACTGCTGCCAGTTGTACTAGTTAAATCGATTGAAGTAACTTCCAAGGTTACATCTCAGAACTCAATACCTACACGCCATGAACATCCTCACCAAAATCCTTGTCGGCCTATTCCTACTTACCAGCTGCATAGTTGGCCTATACGAAGCGATGTTCATTGAGCCAAATCAAGTCGAGATTACTCATCACGATATGCGCGAAGGTAAAACGGCACCCCACTTGCGACTTGTGCAACTTTCAGACCTTCACCTTCAAACCTTTGGGGAGCAAGAAAAGTTACTCGTGAACCGTGTAATGAATCAGAATCCCGATCTCATCGTGTTAACAGGTGACATGATTGATCGATCAGACGCACTACCGTTGTTGCACGAATTTATTGAAGCACTTAGCCCGATCCCCGTGATCGCAATTCCTGGCAATTGGGAACACTGGAGTGACATAGATTTCTCGGATTTGCGCGTAGTTATCGAGACTCAGCAACGGAACAAGCTACTTCTGAATGAAGAGGCATCTTTCAGCAGAGGAAATCGCACAATTCAACTAGTCGGCCTCGACGACTTCACCGGAGGGAATCCTGATTTGGGGCTATTGGAACGTGTTGGTTACTAACACAAAAAAAACGTAACGACCATACTCTAGGAGCATTCCCCCGGTTTTTTTGACTTGCCAGAGGTGCGCCGAGTGATTGCATCGAACCAACACTTCCTATGCCTATCAGGGCACACCCATGGCGGTCAACTCACGATTGGAGGTTGGGCACCCTTCACCCCAAGAGGTAGTGGTCATTTTGTAGCAGGTTTTTACGAAGTACCCGGATGCCAACTCTACGTCTCCAGGGGCGTAGGGATGTCAATCATCTCTGCACGAATAGGTTCACGACCTGAAATTGCTGTCTTCGATCTTTGACAAATTGGTCAACATCAAATTGCTATGAGTCCTTACGAAGGCAGAAACGCCAACAATCAACTAGTGTCATGAGCATCGATCCCAGCCCAATGAGGCCAACCGTAAAAATCACCAGTTCAGGAACAAAAAGACAACAACCTAGGACACCAGCGACCTCAGAAATAAAATGATCCTTTGTCATCTTTTCCAACCAAGCTGCCTCCCTGATCTGTTCCCACATTCGAATAACGGCTACTAAGAACCAAGATCCAAGTAAGGCATATAAAGGCAATGGCTCTGACATCTTCTCTCCCATTTTTCGAGAACAGTTTTCTCTAAAGTTGAAATTAAGCACCCCAACGTTAGAAAAGTTAACTCTTCGTGTAATTTAAACCTATTAGGCAGTTTATTGCAGCCCCTCGACTACAAAGAAAAAGCTATCAAAGCAGGTCTTATTTTTACCATTCGAAATCTACTTGGCTTCGGTACCAACGTTGGATTTCCAGCAGCATAAGTGTGGTTTGGGCCGAATCATTGCTGAGTTGCTCACAGTTGACTATTGCCGAAACTCTTTGGGGAGTAGGTACAACGTTGGCGCGGGCTGAAGCAACTCCTTCGGAATTTTCGGAAACGGCGGACAAACCGACTGAACGGGCTTCGGACTGGTCGAACACCCGCCCAGCAACAACAGCACGGCTAGCCAACGAACTAGACTTCTTACGATAGTCATCAGAGATCTCCTTAGATATTTGGTTTTGAACTTGAGCCACATCGGCAGCGTGCTGCTCTTGCTTTGCTTGTGCGATTTGCACGGTTTGTTTCTCGGCATCCCACCGACGCTGCAGACGGGATTGCCCCATCTGCAGGCCTAGTAAAAATGCCATGAGAAGCAGCAGTCCCTTGAGAAACAAGGATTTATTCAATTCGAGAAACGCACGGATCCAGCTCATACGCTCTCCCCGTCCAGTGAACCCAAGTTGTAGGTACCAATCAAACGTATGAGCTTGTCGGCATAGTCAGGGTCCGTGGCGTAGCCCGCTTTGAGGAGCGCGCGCGCAAAGGTCTGAGCCGAGATGCACAGGAAGCAGTCTTTGTAGCGAGGGTTGCGTTTTAAGAATGCGGCGTGATCATCCACACTAGCCTGCCATGTCGGGTACTTGC